>NZ_JADDYG010000678.1:37715-38721 GCF_015163535.1 Vibrio sp. OPT46
GATTTTATTGAGTTAAATCAATAAAACCTTTGAAAATAAACTAATTACAATTTATTTGATAATATAAAAAATATTTAATAACTAGTTTTGTTGTAAATTTACTACAAATTGAGATTAAAGTTTAAACTGGTTAACGCAACTATCTGTATTTAGGTAGCAATACTGAAAGTCTAAAGTGATTAAATGACAAACATGAAAAACAAGCTTGGGAATAAACTCATTGGTGCACATGTCTCTGCTGCTGGTGGGGTCGATCAAGCTCCGTTGAGAGCTCGTGAAATTGGCGCGAATGCATTCGCACTATTTACAAAAAACCAACGCCAGTGGGTGGCGAAGCCTTTAGAAGCAAAAACCATCAGTGCGTTTAAAGCGAACTGTAAAATGCTGGGTTTCGGAGCAGAACATATTCTTCCCCATGATTCTTATCTGATTAACTTGGGTGCGCCGGAAGAAGAAAAGCTGAATAAATCCCGCGCGGCATTTATTGATGAAATGGAGCGTTGTAATCAGTTAGGGCTGACTTTGCTTAACTTCCACCCGGGTAGTCACCTAAAGAAAGTCTCTGAACAGGAGTGCCTCGCAACGATCGCCGAGTCGATCAATCTTGCGCATAAAGCGGTGCCGAATGTGATCGCTGTTATCGAGAATACGGCAGGTCAAGGCACTAACTTAGGCTGGAAGTTTGAGCACCTTGCTGAAATCATCGAGCAAGTGGAAGATAAAGATCGTGTCGGCGTTTGTATTGATACCTGCCATACCTTTACGGCTGGTTATGACTTACGTACAAAAGAAGATTGCGAGCGCACCTTTGCAGAGTTCGACCGTATCGTAGGTATGCACTATTTAAGAGCAATGCATCTAAATGATTCAAAAGTAGAGTTTGCCAGCAAAGTAGATCGCCACCATTCTCTAGGTAAAGGAGAGATCGGGTGGGATTGCTTTGAGTACATCGCAAAAGACCCTCGTTTTGATGGTATCCCTCTGATTTTAGAAACAATTGATCCAG
>NZ_JADDYG010000678.1:38771-67220 GCF_015163535.1 Vibrio sp. OPT46
ATATTTGGCAGCAAGAGATCGACACGTTGCGTCAATTCCATTTAGCGGCCATTGCCAGTTAATGGCGTAACCACAAAGTTGGCACCTTTCTTTCTTAGTCATTGAACATCAATCTCTGAATTAGCAAAGAAGGATGCCAACATGTCTCGACCACTCTCTTTTACTCCTTATGCTTACACTCGTCGCGTGCTTCGCTTACCGATGCCTAATCGTCACATTACCGGACGGGGGCATTTTCGAACGCCACAGAAGCATTAGTCTTTTATTACTTGTCTCAAGTTCGTGGTAAGTTTTTGTTTGTTTGAGTTTCGCTCGTTAGAATAGAAGCAAAATTTAGGACAGGAACTTTCCATGAATCAGTCACCCACTTGGCACGATGTGATCGGCGAAGAGAAAAAGCAGAGCTACTTTGTAGACACCTTGAATTTTGTTGAAGCCGAACGCGCCGCAGGCAAAGCTATTTTTCCTCCCGCAAAAGATGTCTTTAACGCGTTTCGTTTTACCGAGTTCAAAGACGTTAAGGTCGTGATTCTAGGACAAGACCCATACCACGGCCCAAATCAGGCGCATGGCCTGTGTTTCTCTGTACTTCCTGGCATTAAAACGCCACCGTCACTGGTTAATATGTATAAAGAGCTGGCGCAAGATATTGAAGGTTTCCAAATCCCTCAGCATGGTTTTTTGCAAAGCTGGGCTGAACAAGGCGTATTGTTACTCAATACGGTATTAACGGTGGAGCAAGGTAAAGCGCATTCACATTCAAAGACAGGTTGGGAAACGTTTACTGATCGAGTGATTGAAGCCATTAATCAGCATCAAGAAGGTGTAGTGTTCTTGCTGTGGGGTTCACATGCACAGAAGAAAGGTCGTTTTATCGATCGCAATAAGCACCATGTGTTAGCTGCCCCACACCCATCGCCACTTTCTGCACATCGAGGCTTTTTCGGTTGTAAGCATTTCTCTCAAGCAAACCAGTTGCTTACATCACAAGAAAAAGCACCAATTAACTGGCATTTGCCATTAACGGTATAAATGAAGAGACAGCGATCATGGATGCTATGATCGCTGTTTTTTTGAGCATGCTCGAGGCTGATAGTAAATTTCTCATGTACACTTACTAAAAGTAGGTGTTAAGGAGAGACGCTATGATGATCGAAAGAATTCGACGCGAACATGGTTATATGGTTCGTCTGTTGGCGATACTGCGCCATAAGCTTAATGAGATAAAAAAAGAACGTGTAATCAACTATGCGTTAGTAAGCGAGATTGTTGATTACCTCTCTAATCATTCGGAGAAAGTACACCACCCGAAAGAAGATATCCTCTATCACCACTTTCTTGAACACTATGGTAAGCAACAAACCATGGAAAATTTAGAGAAAGAACATCTAGAGTTAGCTAGTAAAACCAGAGAGTTTTCATCCGTGATAGAGATGATCCTTCAGGATGCTGTTGTGCCACAAGACATGTTCGTCGCTCACCTAGAAGATTTCATTGAATCGCAAAGGCGCCACTTGGAGCTAGAAGAGCGAAAAATTTTGCCTCTCATTGAAGAGTTATTTACCACAGAAGATTGGCAGCATGTCGAGAGCTTATGGAGCGTCAGTGAGGATGATCCTGTGTTTGGTGACACGATTGCTGATCGTTATAAGCAGTTGGCCGAACGTGTTCGTCAAAGTGATACTGAGTATGTTTAAGCCTGAGTGATGAAACCTGAGCGAGCGAAAGCCGTCTCTCGGGTTTGTGAGATACATTTCTTATTTATTGGGAATCAACCGAAAATTTAGTGTGCATATTTCTCGGCAAAAAGTACGGAAGATTCTCATTGAGTAATAATGGTATTCATACTTAAACCTTGGTACATAAACTCACGGTGTTTACGGTCACTGTAAACAAAAAACAAAAGGCACCTGTAAGGTGCCTTTTGTTTGAATTAGAGTTTAATGTCTTCCAAGTTATAATCGGTACAGACATCAAGTTCGCGCAGCTCTTTAAGCAAATTGCGTCTGTCGTTCATCTCTTCTATTTCACGCCACTTTCGCTTTACTGGTTTGGCACGAGATTTGGTTGTTGAGGTAGTATCCAGATTAAAAATGTCATCTAGTTGAAAGCCTTCCATAAGCCACCTTTACCTTTCTTAAGCTAAACTGTTGTAACCAGTCCTTGTGGAGTTTTTTAAGTACCACAATAGCCGTGAGAATAACCATGATATATTTCGCATTTGTGTCGGTAGCATGACATTTTCGTGCAAAAATATTCTCAAAATCACACTTTTTATTGCAACGATGTGGATAAAAAATGCACAAACGATCTCAAGAAAACGATTAAATAGAGAGATTTTCTATGTTAATTCGATTTGATGAATGGGTGCACTGCGCAAAGGTTAAAGTTGCATAAAATCAGTTTGATGAAATAGTGTTCAATTAGATGGTAAGTCACTAGCGTAAATTTATGTAACACCTTGTGAATACTAGCTTGTTCTTGTTTATACGGTTTACCATTCCATTTAATGAAGAATAATTATTTATGTTGGCGTTTGGTAATTGAAATGTTGCGCAGTTTGAGTGTTAAGTCTTCTATTTATGTTATTTTTTGGTGACTTTATAGTGAAAAATAACAATGTTATTCTTGTTGTTGCATATTGATTTTTGCGCTCCTAGGTTGCATTATCCGCCCGTCAAAAAATACGCTGGTACGTAAAATGGATGCATGAAGCGACGTTTACGATTCTAGATTGCCCATAAACATTACTTAAAAAGCTAAGCACACTTTGACACTTAGCAGGCAATTTGGTGGATGGCTAGGACGCATAGACTGGCGCAACTCACTTTGAGGTACACATGACAGACTTAATCAATTTGATGAACGATCTCCTCTGGGGCTCGATTCTGGTTTATCTTCTTGTTGGTGTTGGTATTTACTTCACCGTTCGATTAGGGTTCATTCAGTTCCGCCATTTCGGCCACATGTTCTCTGTTCTTAAGAACAGCCGTAAAGCAGACAAAGCTGGTATTTCTTCTTTCCAAGCGCTTTGTACTAGTCTTGCTGCACGTGTTGGTACAGGTAACATGGCGGGCGTTGCAGTGGCATTGACTGCGGGTGGTCCTGGTGCGATCTTCTGGATGTGGCTGATTGCAATGCTTGGTATGGCAACATCGTTTGCTGAGAGCACACTGGCGCAGCTATACAAAACCAAAGATGATGATGGCAACTACCGTGGTGGCCCTGCCTACTACATGGAAAAAGGCTTGGGCATGCGTTGGATGGGCGTGTTGTTCTCAGTTTTCCTAATCATCGCTTTTGGTTTGGTATTCAACGCCGTACAAGCTAACTCAATTGCCAATGCAATGAGCAACGCATTTGGTTGGAATAACCTGTATGTCGGTATTGCCGTTGTTCTACTGTCTGCAATTGTTATTTTCGGTGGCATCAAGCGTATCGCAAGAGTTGCTGAGATGATCGTTCCGATCATGGCACTACTTTATCTAGCCCTAGCGCTGTTCATCATGTTCTCTAACCTAGAGAAATTACCTGATGTATTGATGCTTATCTTTAAGAGTGCATTTGGTCTGCAAGAAGCAGCAGCAGGTGGTCTTGGCTACGCAATTGCACAGGCAATGATTAACGGTATCAAGCGCGGTCTATTCTCGAATGAAGCAGGTATGGGTTCTGCACCTAACGCGGCAGCTTCAGCAACACCTTACCCACCACACCCAGCGTCTCAAGGTTACGTACAGATGCTAGGCGTGTTCATGGATACGATCGTTATCTGTTCTGCAACAGTGGCTATCATCCTGATGTCTGGTGAGTATGTCGGTCAAGCAACAGAAGTGACGGGTATCGAGCTAACTCAGCGTGCATTGAGCTCACAAGTTGGCGATTGGGGCGGCATCTTTGTTGCTGTGGCAATCTTCTTCTTTGCGTTTACTTCAATCATTGCAAACTACTCGTATGCTGAAACGAACTTAATCTTCCTAGAGCACAATCATAAAGCGGGCTTAAGCATTTTCCGCGTTATTGTTCTTGGTATGGTGATGTTTGGTGCACTAGCTTCGTTACCAGTCGTATGGTCGCTTGCTGACGTCTCTATGGGTCTGATGGCGATAGTCAACTTAGTGGCGATCATCTTGCTATCTGGCATCGTGATTAAACTGGCAAAAGATTACAACCGCCAGCTTGGTGAAGGCAAAGTGCCAACATTTGATGCGAATGACTTCCCGGAGCTGAAATCTCAGCTTGAAGAAGGCATTTGGTACAACGATAAAAAAGACTAAGTGAGCTATCACTCATAGTTGAAAGCTATTAGTACGATGTAAAAAGCCATGCAGACAATGCATGGCTTTTTTTGTACCCTATTAAAAACAAAATTAGAGAAGGGAAAGTCATGCTTATCGTAGTTTCTCCAGCGAAGACTCTTGATTACGAGTCTCCGTTAGCGACAGAAAAATTTACTCAACCTGAGTTGGTCGAATACTCAAAAGAGCTTATCGATGTTTGCCGCAAACTGACTCCTGCTGATGTTGCCTCTTTAATGAAAGTGAGCGACAAGATTGCCGATTTAAATGTGGGCCGATTCCAAGAGTGGAGTGAAACGTTTACCACGGAAAACTCACGACAAGCCATTCTTGCATTTAAAGGTGACGTTTACACAGGGCTAGACGCCGAAAGTTTATCTGAAGCGGACTTCGAATATGCTCAAGATCATCTGCGTATGCTATCGGGTCTTTATGGTTTACTAAAACCACTTGATTTGATGCAGCCATACCGTCTTGAAATGGGTACCAAGCTTGCAAACGACAAGGGTACGAACTTGTACCAGTTTTGGGGCAATGTAATTACGGACAAGCTTAACGAAGCGATTTCTGCTCAAGGTGATAATGTCCTTATCAACCTTGCATCAAATGAATACTTTAAAGCGGTTAAGCCAAAGAATTTAGATGCGCAAGTGATCACGCCAGTATTCAAAGATTGTAAGAATGGTCAATACAAGGTCATCAGTTTTTACGCGAAGAAAGCGCGCGGTATGATGGCGCGTTACATCATTGAAAACCGTGTTGAGAGCGTTGCAGACCTGACTAAGTTTGATACGGCGGGTTACTACTTTGTGGAAGATGAATCGACGCCAACAGAGTTAGTATTTAAACGCGAAGAGCAAAAATAAAGCTGATTGAGACGTAGTCTACGTTAATCTCTATCAGCACAAACGAAAAAGGGTTGGCATTGCCAACCCTTTGTTATTTTCTAGCTTGAGCTACTTGGCCCCAACAAGATTACTTCTTCTTAGCGGTTTTCTTTTTCGCTACTTTTTTCTTGTCGTCTTTTTTCTTTTTCTTCTTAAACACAGGCTTTTTGTGTTTAGGACGCATCTCTTTCACGAAACGCTCTTTGATGTCTTCTTTCACGTAACGTGCAACGCGATCCATCATTGGTTGGTCGTGTGCTTCTACGATTGAGATAGCGTTACCTTTCTTACCTGCGCGAGCCGTACGGCCGATACGGTGAAGGTAAACATCAGCCGTGCGCGGCATGTCGTAGTTGATAACGTGTGATACATCCGGAAGATCGATACCACGCGCAGCAACGTCCGTCGCGAGCAGCACGTTCACAGTTCCATCGCGGAAGCGAGAAATCGCATTGTTACGACGATCTTGCGGCATTTCACCTTGAATCCAAGAACATGGAATCTGTGCACTTTCAAGCTGCGCTCGTAGCTCAGCCAAACGCTCACGAGTCTTTAAAAAGACGATAGTGCGCTCAGCTTGCTGAGTAATAATGTGTTTTAGTAATTCCAGTTTGTGTTCAGCATCATCAGCTCGGTGGTACCACTGAGCAATTTTCTTACGCTCACGCAGCGGCGATTTTGCGTCGATCTCTGCTGGGTCATTCAACAGATCAGCGGTAAAGCCTTCTACGCCTTTCCCTTCTAACGTTGCTGAGAACAGAAGGGTTTGCTTACGCCAGCGACATTCGTTAGATAGGCGATCGACTGTAGGAGCAAAACCCATATCTAGCATACGGTCTGCTTCATCAAGGATTAACCATTCGATTGCACGACAATCAAAACGTTCTGCATCAATGTATTCTTTTAAACGGCCAGGTGTCGCAACCACAATGTCTTGTGTTGTTGCAAGGATGTCGGCGTGCTCTTGGTACTGAACACCACCAGTGATGGTGAAAATGTTGAGTTTGGTATTTTTTGCCAAAGCACGTGCTTGATCGGCAATTTGCATCGCCAGTTCGCGAGTAGGCGTTAGGATCAAAATACGCGCAGGTCCAGGCTTACGACGAGGGAAGTCTTGCAAGTATTGCAATGCTGGCAGGACGAAGGCGGCCGTTTTACCAGTTCCTGTTGGCGCTGACGCTAGAATGTCACGACCGTCCAACGCTTGTGGAATCGCTTCTGCCTGAATTTTTGTTGGGCGTTCGTAACCCATCTCTTCAATGGCTTCAAGTAGGTTTTGGTCTAGATCAAGTTCAGCAAAGGTTCTGATCACAATGAGTTCTCCACAAGCAAAGCTTGGTTAATGGTTCGCCACAACAGCATAGAATACAAAAAGGTCGCACATTATAAAGTGATTGGTGATAAGGATCACATGTTATTTCACATCTTAAGATAAAACTCGCGGGTTAACTGGATGAAATCATCACTATAGCCGTCATTTGAACGGATAATTAAATGTGACGTCTGCAAATCGCAAGGTCGTTTTGACAGTTCAAATAACAGTCGGTGTACTGGTTTCTTTTCTGATGGTTGCACACGACAGATCCGCGATAGATACCAACTTTGGTTTAATGCTAGCTCAATGAACTGCTCGCCTTCGGTGATTGGCAACACAAAACTAGCTCTCCCTTCGTCATCAAGCAAATGATAGCAACGCTGTAGCAATGCGTTATGGCCTAGCGTATCAGTGTGCCTCGCGGTTGCACGTTGACTGTGTTTCGATTGCTCGCCGCTGTTGAAGTAGGGCGGGTTACAAATGATGCGTTGGAATGGATGTGTCGGCGTAAAGTGCAGTATGTCGGTGTGATGCACACTTACACGATCTGACCAAGGAGACTGGGCCATATTTTTTTGCGCGGCAGCAACGGCTGTTAATTCGATATCGACCGCGGTTATTTGAGCTTCTGTAAAGCGTTGAGCACACATCAGGGCAAGCAGGCCAGTGCCAGTGCCAATATCGAGAATTTTAGCGTCGTTAGGGCTTTGAATCCAAGCACCAAGCATTACCCCATCTGTGCTGACTGGCATACCACTCTCGCCGCCCTCAATACAAAATTGCTTAAAATTGAAGCCTTTAGTTTTCAGTTTTTTGTTCTTCATGATTGTTTTATATTTGCTCAATAATTAAGTGGATTGCTCTATTGTTTATTAATTGTATAGATTGTTGTTTTGTTGGTTACTAAATTGTATTGTTAATTGATCGAGATAAAGAACTGGTCTGTTATTTGGATCTGGTTATATCCACTGCTTTTAAGTTTGAAAACTAAATTAATATGGTGTTTTTTTCTTAAAGGTTGCCAAATGATGAGTCTTTCGTCATTATGCGGCGAAAATTTTATAGATTGAACCACGTGTACTTATTGACTTTAGGTATACAAAAAGTGGTCTAAGCATACACAACATTCATTAATTAAAAGACAAGGGTTATCTGTGAAGCAGACGTTAAAACTAACAGATATTATCGCAGTAGGCTTTATGCTATTTGCGTTCTTTTTAGGTGCGGGCAATATTATCTTTCCACCTCTAGCGGGTCAGTTAGCGGGTGAAAACTTAATGCCAGCTATGTTTGGTTTCTTGCTAACAGCGGTAGGTCTACCTCTTATTACTATCGTTGCTATTGCTGTTGCTGGTGGTTCTTGGGATCACTTGACGCAAGATCTTCCGAAAAAAGCGGCAGTTCTTATGGCTGCACTGATTTTCATCATCATTGGTCCTGCGTTTGCAGCGCCTCGTACTGGCCTAGTGGCTTACGAGATGGCGGTGAAACCTTTCTTCCTTGAGGCGTCACAAACGCATCTGACAGCGTTCTCAGTGATCTTCTTTATCGCAGCAATGATGTTCTCATGGTTCCAAGGCCGTTTGATCGATCTCATCGGTAAAGTACTGACACCAGCATTGTTCGTTGGTTTGATCATTCTTGCTGTCGCTGTCTTCCTTGATCCTCAGGGCGATATGATTGGCGCGCACGGTGAATACCTAACGCAGCCTCTGACCAAAGGCTTCTTAGAAGGCTACAACACAATGGATACGTTCGCGTCATTGATGTTTGGCATGCTGATGGTTGATGCACTGCGCGGTAAAGGCATTACTGAGCGCTCTGCAACTACTAAATATCTGATCTATGCAGGTTGTATTGCTGCTGCTGGTCTTGCGTTTGTTTACATCTCACTATTTTACTTAGGTGCGACGAGTGCAACGGTTGCTGCTGGTGCTGATAATGGTGGCCTAGTGCTTAGCCAATACGTTCAAGCGTTGTTTGGTCCATACGGTCAAATCGTTCTGTCTGTCATCGTATTGCTAGCGTGTCTGACAACCGCGATTGGCTTGATTTCTGCGTGTTCAGATTTCTTCAGCTCGAAAACACCACTGTCATACAAGCAATGGGTACTGATTAATGGTTCTGTTTGTGCATTGGTTGCAAACGTTGGTCTTGCGCAGCTGATTTCTCTGTCAGTGCCAGTATTGTTTGCGCTGTACCCTGTGGCGATTGCGTTGGTTGCACTAACATTTGTGCGCAGCAAACTGCCGAATCCACGCTTTGCTTACCGTGCAGTACTGCTTGTATCTCTGCTGTTTGCGTTGGTTGATGCGGCAAAAGTATCGGGTATTGATGTTTCTGCGTTTAACATGTTGCCATTATTCGAAGTCGGCATGGGTTGGGTGCTTCCAACATTTGCGGCTATCGTGTGCATGTTCTTCATCGCGAAACCTCGCCCAGAGCTAGCACAAGAAACCGCGTAATCACTTCGCGTTATCAAGATAATAAAAAGCCCGATGAATTACTTCATCGGGCTTTTTACTTTTTAATGATGACGTGTTTGCGCTATTAAAGCGTGTCGTGGAATTCCACAAGAACTTGTTCACACCATTTTTCGATGCGTTCATCACTCAGTTCGTACTGTGAGTCTTCATCTAACGCAAGTCCAACAAACTTGCTGCCATCTTCGATCAATGCTTTCGATGCTTCAAATTCGTAGCCTTCATTTGGCCAGTAACCGATAAAGGTTGCGCCTGTGGCTTGCAATTCATCGTGAAGTAAGCCCATCGCATCTAAATACCACTCTCCGTAACCTTCTTGGTCACCCAGACCAAACAGCGCTACAACTTTGCCTTTCAGTGGCGTGGTCGCGATGTCTTGCCAAATCGCGTTCCAATCTTCTTGAATTTCACCAAAATCCCAAGTTGAGATGCCAAGGAGTAATAAGTCGTAGTCCGCCATTAGTGATAACGGTGTCTCTTTCACATTGTGAATGTCGACAAGGTCTTCACCAATAAGGGTACGAATTTTCTCTGCTGCCATTTCGGTGTAGCAGGTCGTTGAGCCGTAAAAGAGTCCGATTTTCATTATATTCGTCGTTATTTGTGTTGCTGTTGTGGAAGATTCTAACCATAAATTGAGGAAGATTGCAGCGAATATCCTATGTGGGATGATTTTTTATGGTATTGGATTGACAGGTGCTTTAATCTAAATACTGTAAATATAAACAGATAAGGAAGCATTCATGACGGCACAACAGCCTGTCAATCAACAAGATTTTTCGCTTGTTGAGCAATTCTTAGATGCGATGTGGATGGAGCGTGGTCTATCAGAGAACACGTTGGCTTCCTACCGAAACGATTTAATGAAGCTGCTCGTGTGGATGGAAAAACATCGATACCGTCTTGATTTTATCAGTTTGTCTGGCTTGCAAGAATATCAAAGCCACCTTGTAGATTTAGATTACAAACAGACGTCTCGTGCGCGTATGTTGTCGGCGATTCGCCGTTTATTCCAATATCTGCATCGTGAGAAGGTGCGTGCTGATGACCCGAGTGCGCTCTTGGTTAGCCCTAAACTGCCACAACGTTTACCCAAAGATATTAGTGAAGAGCAAGTTGACGCGTTGCTCGAAGCGCCAGACCCGAATGACCCTATAGAATTGCGCGATAAAGCGATGCTAGAGCTACTCTACGCGACAGGGTTGCGTGTGACAGAGCTCGTCAGTTTGACCATGGAAAATGTTAGCTTGCGCCAAGGGGTGGTGCGCGTGACTGGTAAAGGTGGTAAAGAACGCCTGGTTCCTATGGGGGAAAACGCGGTCGATTGGATCGAGACGTTCATTCAACAAGGGCGCCCTGCGTTACTTGGTGATACATCATCTGATATTGTTTTTCCTAGTAAACGCGCAAGACAGATGACTCGTCAGACGTTTTGGCACCGTATTAAGTACTATGCTTTGATAGCAGGGATTGATACTGATCAGCTGTCGCCGCACGTACTGCGGCATGCCTTTGCCACGCATTTATTGAACTATGGCGCAGATCTCAGGGTCGTACAGATGCTTTTAGGACATAGTGACTTATCGACCACGCAAATTTATACTCACGTGGCGACTGAACGATTGAAGCAGATCCACAGTCAACACCACCCAAGAGCGTAACAATGGTTAGATTCATCCATGTCTTCTTGGAAAAACGATTTTACATTAAGGTGAATTTCATGAGCGTATTACGCCGACTAACTCTGCTGACTTTACCATTTTTTGTTACCGCTTGTGGTGCAGAAGAAAGTCAGGCTCAAACGGAGACTCCTGCGCAACAAGTAGCGCCAGCTGCACAAAGCGGCTTTGATGAAGCAGCATTAAAAACTAAGTTCTCAAAGCTTGGTTTATCTATCGTTGATATTCAACCATCAGACGTCGCTGGCTTATTGGAAATTCAAACCAATGGCGGGATCCTGTTTGCTTCAAATGATGGTAGCCACTTTATCGCCGGTACGCTTTATGCCATTAATGATGATGGCAGTTACAAAGATGTCATAGCAGAGCGTCAAGCGCCGCTTAACGCCGAGAAAATTGCGCAGTTCTCCGATAGCATGATCGAATACAAAGCCGACGATGAAAAGTACGTTGTGACCGTATTCACTGATATCACCTGTGGTTACTGTGTGCGTCTGCATAGCCAAATGCAAGGCTATAATGATCTAGGTATCACAGTGCGTTACATGGCTTACCCTCGCCAAGGTGCAACTGGCCCTGTGGCAGAGCAAATGGCAACGATTTGGTGTGCTGAAGATCCGGCGTCGGCAATGCACAACGCGAAAGTGAATCGTACATTTGATAACCCTGCGAAAGACTTAAAACAGTGTAAAGAAACCATCCAGGCGCATTACAATCTAGGTCGCCAATTGGGTATTTCTGGTACGCCAGCAATCTTCTTACCGAATGGCGAAATGGTTGGTGGCTACCTACCACCTGCAGAGCTATTGAAACGTTTAAAGCAACTATAATCCATTAGGAGCAGAGCCGGCAAAGTTGTCGGCTCTTTTAAGCATGATAGAAATTCAACGACGTCCTGAACCTGATCTTTCCCTTCTTCCTGATTCCATTCCTCCGATTCTTAAACGTATCTACATCAACCGTGGGATAACGGATCTTTCACAATTAGAAACGTCGGCCCGTGGGTTGCATTCATATCAAAAACTCGGGGGGATTGAGCAAGCTGTCGATCTTTTGTTTCAGGCGATAAAAGAACAAAAACGCATCATCGTTGTCGGTGATTTTGACGCTGATGGTGCGACAAGCTCAGCATTATCAGTACTCGCGCTGCGTATGCTTGGTAGTCACAATGTGGATTACTTAGTGCCAAATCGTTTTGAAGACGGTTATGGGTTAAGTCCAGAAGTCGTTGACCAAGCCTTAGAGCTTGGCGCTGAGATGATCATGACGGTGGATAACGGCGTCTCATCAATCGAAGGTGTGCGTTACGCAAAAGAAAATGGCATTACCGTGCTCGTTACCGATCACCACTTGCCTGGACAAGTGTTGCCTGATGTGGATGCAATGGTGAACCCAAATCTTGAGAGCTGTAGCTTTCCATCTAAAGCGCTTGCGGGGGTGGGGGTCGCGTTTTATCTCATGATGGCACTATGCGTTCATATGCGAAAACACAATTGGTTTGCAGAACAGGGGATGCAAGAACCCAAGTTGATGGAACTGATTGACCTTGTTGCACTGGGTACCGTCGCCGACGTCGTTCCATTGGATGAAAACAACCGCATTCTTGTACACCAAGGCTTGCAACGTATTCGTGCGGGCAAAGCGCGTCCCGGTATCCAAGCGTTAATTGAGGTCGCGAAGCGCGATGCGCGTCGTTTAGTTGCGTCTGACTTTGGCTTTGCTTTAGGTCCACGTATTAACGCAGCAGGCCGTCTTGATGACATGTCTTTCGGTGTTGAACTGTTGATGTGTAACAACATCCACGCTGCTCGTCGCATGGCAAGTGAATTGGATGGCTTGAACCAAACTCGTAAAGAGATTGAAGAAGGCATGAAGCAAGAAGCGATGGCTTTCTGTGAGCGCCTTCAGTTTGGTGAAGGCAATGAGCTTCCTTATGGCCTAGCCTTGTTCCATCGTGATTGGCATCAAGGTGTGATTGGTATTTTGGCTTCGCGTATTAAAGAGAAGTTTCACCGTCCAGTCATTGCATTTGCTGATGGCGGAGAAGGGACGATTAAAGGCTCGTGTCGTTCTATTCCGGGGCTACACATGCGTGATGCGTTGGATTTCATCGACACGCAAAACCCGGGTTTGATCATCAAGTTTGGTGGACACGCCATGGCAGCAGGCTTAACGATTAAAGAGCAGGATTTTGAGCGTTTCAGTCGTTTGTTTGATGAAGTGGTAAAAAAGGAACTCGATGAAGCGGCGCTAAAAGGCGTGATCATGTCAGATGGTGAACTTAAGCCGGAAGAGTTCTCTATGCATGTTGCTGAACAGCTGCGATCGGGTGGCCCTTTTGGACAAGCTTTCCCAGAGCCAATCTTTGATGGTGAGTTTAAAGTACTGCATCAAAAGCTGGTGGGTGAGAAGCATCTTAAATTGATGTTAGAGCCGCTTTATAAAGGTCACCCTACCAATGTGATGATCGACGGCATTGCATTCAATGTTGATCTACGCCGATGGCCAGATGCATCGGTTAAAACAGTACGTCTCGCGTATAAGCTGGATGTGAATGAATTTCGTGGTAATCAATCATTGCAATTGATGATCGACCATATCGAAGCTAAGTAATACCTAGATTAACCTTTCTTATAGAGTACGGTTGCCCCTAAGTGGGCGTAAAATTTTATGACCGTGCTCTCTCTCACCGCAATCTGATTTCTCATCCGAAATTTTCCTGTATCTCGGTCACATTTTTCAGTAGAATTTCTCGGTTAAATTCTATTCTAAAATGTTGAGTAAACATGTTTGAAATCAATCCAATTAAAAACCGTCTACAGGACGTGTCTCAGCGCACAAATGTCCTGAGGGGGTATCTTTGACTATGACGCGAAGAAAGAGCGTCTAGAAGAAGTCAACGCAGAACTTGAACAACCAGATGTATGGAACGAACCTGAGCGTGCGCAAGCACTGGGCAAAGAGCGTGCATCACTAGAAGCGGTTGTTGAAACCATTGATCAACTAGAGCAAGGTGTGGAAGATGTAGAAGGTCTTCTTGAGCTGGCTGTAGAAGAAGAAGATCAAGAAACATTTGACGAAATTGAACCAGAACTTGCTGAGTTGGAAGAGAAGCTAGAAAAGCTTGAATTCCGTCGTATGTTCTCTGGCGACCACGATGGCTCTGATTGTTACATCGATTTGCAAGCAGGCTCTGGTGGTACAGAAGCACAAGACTGGACTAACATGCTGCTGCGTATGTACCTACGTTGGGCAGAAGCGAAGGGCTTCAAAGCTGAAGTGATTGAAGTCTCTGAAGGTGAAGTCGCGGGTCTTAAGTCGGCAACAGTTCGCATCTCTGGTGAATATGCGTACGGTTGGTTACGTACTGAAACGGGCGTTCATCGTCTTGTTCGTAAATCTCCGTTCGATTCAGGCGGTCGTCGCCATACGTCATTTGCTTCTGCGTTCATCTATCCAGAGATTGATGAAAACATCGACATCGACATTAATCCTTCCGACCTACGTATTGACGTTTACCGTGCGTCAGGCGCAGGTGGTCAGCACGTAAACACCACAGAATCTGCGGTACGTATTACGCACGTACCTACGAACACAGTGGTTCAGTGTCAGAATGACCGTTCTCAACATAAGAACAAAGATCAGGCAATGAAACAGCTTCGAGCGAAGCTATTTGAGCTTGAATTGCAAAAGCAAAATGCGGAAAAACAAGCTAATGAAGACGCTAAGTCTGACATTGGCTGGGGTAGCCAGATCCGTTCTTACGTATTGGATGACTCACGTATTAAGGACCTCCGTACGGGCATTGAAAACCGTAATACTCAAGCGGTTCTTGATGGCGATCTGGACAAATTTATTGAAGCTAGCCTGAAATCAGGTCTATAAAGCTTTTCACCGACAAAAACAGGATACATCGAAAATGACTGATGCTGTTCAAAACGAAACTGTACTAGAAGAAAATAAGCTGATTGCTGAACGCCGCGCTAAACTGGATGCAATCCGAAAGAGCTGCAAAGCGAACGGCCATCCAAACGACTTCCGTCGTGACGCACTAGCGGGCGACCTTCAGAAAGAGTTCGGTGAAAAGACGAAGGAAGAGCTAGAAGAGCTTAACCACGTAGTAGCAATCGCTGGCCGTATCATGGCTAAACGTGGTCCATTCTTGGTAATTCAAGAAACTTCTGGCCGTATCCAAGCTTACGCTGACAAAGCGGTTCAAAAAGTACTTAAAGAAAAATACCAAGGTCTAGATATCGGTGACATCATCGGTGTTAAAGGTGCACTTCATAAGTCTGGTAAGGGTGACCTATACGTGAACATGGAAGAGTACGAGTTGCTAACCAAAGCACTACGTCCACTTCCAGAAAAGTTCCACGGTCTAACTGACCAAGAGATGCGTTACCGCCAACGTTACGTTGACCTGATCGTTAACGAAGAATCTCGTCAAGCGTTCGTAGTACGTTCTAAAGTAATGTCTGCAATCCGCAACTTCATGATCTCTAAGCAGTTCATGGAAGTTGAAACGCCAATGATGCACGTTATCCCTGGCGGTGCGAGTGCGCGTCCATTCATCACGCACCACAACGCACTAGACATGCCAATGTACCTACGTATCGCGCCAGAGCTATACCTGAAGCGTCTAGTTGTTGGTGGTTTTGATCGCGTATTCGAAATCAACCGTAACTTCCGTAACGAAGGCCTTTCTCCACGCCACAACCCAGAATTCACAATGATGGAATTCTACATGGCGTACGCAGACTACAAAGATCTGATGGACCTAACTGAAGAACTACTAAGCTCAGTGGCGCAAGAAGTTCTAGGTTCAACGTCAATGCCTTACGGTGATGAAACGGTTGAGTTTGGTGGTACTTACACTCGTATGAGCATGTTCGAAGCAATCAAGCACTACAACCCAGACCACGCGCAAATCCAAGCGCTAACAGAAGAAGACCTACAAAACCGTGATCTAATGGTTTCTATCGCGAAATCTGTTCACGTTGAAGTAGAACCTTTCTGGACATGTGGTCAGCTTCTTGAAGAGATCTTTGGTGAAACAGCAGAACCTAAGCTAATGCAGCCTACGTTCATCACTGGTTACCCAGCAGATATTTCTCCGTTGGCTCGTCGTAGCGACGATAACCCGTTCTTTACAGACCGCTTTGAGTTCTTTATCGGTGGCCGTGAAGTAGCGAACGGTTTCTCAGAGCTTAACGATGCTGAAGACCAAGATGCACGCTTTAAAGCACAGGTTGAAGCGAAAGAGTCTGGTGACGACGAAGCAATGTTCTACGATGCAGACTACATCACTGCTCTAGAGCACGGCCTACCGCCAACAGCAGGCCAAGGTATCGGTATCGACCGTTTGGTTATGCTACTGACTAACACGCACACTATCCGTGACGTGATCTTATTCCCTGCAATGCGCCCGCAAGCGTAATTCGATAGGATGAGTAAAAACCACCTTCGGGTGGTTTTTTTTTGCCTTTTAGTTAAGCTGATTCAAGTTGTTGCATTTGCTTTTTAATGGGATATGCAAATAAACATTCGCCAAATCTCAATCTATTGCATAGTCTTAATACTGAGACAGACGTGAGGGGGCGGAGTCTCGATAATGTTACCCGCTCGCAAAGATAAGTTTGTGGCACAAAATTTCTATTAACAATGAAAAAGGGTTAGAGAATGGCTGGGCAGTTTAAGATGGATTCCATCCCGGGATCGCTTGTGGTAGTTGGCGGTACTTATGAGCCTTGGTTATCGGTACTGGAGCAAGTGGGCTGGAAGTGTCACCAAGTAGGTGACTTACGCAAAGCTAATACGCTGTTAGAAGATATTGGTCCATGTATCGGTATTGTTGATCTCAGCCATGACGAGTTCAGCTTGAATGGTTTGGCGAACTTAGTCAGCTCTCACAAACACGTACGTTGGTTAGCGTTTATTCGTGAATCTCAGCTTGGCACTGACACCATATGCCAGTTCATTGTTAACTTTTGTATCGATTTTTTCACAGCGCCGATCCCAGATGCACAGTTATTAAGCACAATAGGTCACCAGCTTGGCATGCTTAAGTTGGAGAAAAAAGTTTGGCCTAGTTTTGGTAGCAGTTTAGATATGGGTTTGATCGGTGAATCTATCCCGATGAAACGTTTACGCGATCAAGTGAAGCGCATTGGTCCAACGGACGTCAGTATTCTGATTTCTGGGGAAAGTGGGACTGGTAAAGAGGCGGTTGCTAGGGCCATCCATAAAGTCTCTTCACGCTCTCATAAACCGTTTATGGCAATTAACTGTCGCGCACTCAATGAACAACGTTTCCAAGCTGAAGTATTTGGTATTAACGCCGATGAAGATATGGAAGCATGCCTGCTTGAACAAGCAGATGGCGGCACCGTGTTGTTTAACGACATTCTTACCATTTCAAAAGAGCAGCAAATGAATCTGCTGAGATTCTTGCAAGAAGGCACCATTGATACCAAAGATGGCGTAAAAGCGGTTAACGTGCGTATTCTTGCTGCTAACTCGTCAGATGTTGAAAAAGCTTTGATTGACGGTGACTTCAATGAAGAGCTTTACCATTACATCAACGTTTTGCGCATCAATGTCCCTAGCTTGAAAGAACGTGCGAGTGACATCGCATTGCTGGCTCGTTTCTACTTACAAGAGTTCTCAAAAGAGTACAACTCGCAAGCAAAAAGCTTTTCTGAGGATGCATTCAAGGCACTGACACGTTATTTCTGGCCTGGAAATGTGCGTGAGCTGATGAACCAAGTGAAGCGAGCGGTATTAATGTCCGACAGCGTAATGATTGAAGAGCATCACTTAGATTTACCTCAACGTAATGACTCAAAGCGCAGCTTGAAATCAATCCGTGAGAAGAGTGAACGTGATGCGTTGCTAGTTGTTTTGGAATCTCATTCTGGTCAAGTTTCAAACGCGGCGAAAGAGCTAGGAGTTTCGCGTGCAACCATGTATCGACTACTTAATAAACATAATTTGATTTCCGAACAAGCCATGTAGTTGGCCTTTCCCTGTGTCAAATAGGCGAATAAATACAATAAAAGAGTGGCCACAGAGCCGCTCTTTTTATTTTTTGTTTGGTTTGATTTATAAAATCCGCAAATTTATATATTCCTCAGGTGAATATGTTATACATAAAAGTATATGAAACTAAATTGCGGTGTATTGATTTGTTTTTAATCAAAAAGGCAAAAAATGTTTGATATATATTCATCAAAGCTTACAATTTAACCGTAACTCAGTGAGTTATACCTTTCATAAACGGATTAATTTTTAGCTAGGAGGCGCAAGATGAAACATTACGTTGTTAACACCACTGCTTGCGCTGATCGTATGCCTATCGCTCCGATAACCCTTAAATCGGATGATACCAATACCACTGGCTCACAAGATAAAAATTAATCCGTAACCTATCATATTTATTACTAGGCTGCGGAAAAGTAGCGGCTTAGTATCAACAGAATATTTCTGTTCATTTTACGCACTATTTTTCCCAGTCGAATACATCGATAATCGGAGAAAATATTATGCGTCACTCTATTTACCTACAATTGGCCACTTTGCTATTGAAAGCAGACCTTAAACGCGAAGAAAAGCAATGGCAGCGCACCATACGCCGAACTGCTCATGATATTCCATGGACGAATGTTCATCTATTGAGAGATATTGGTTTAGATCGCGATGGTCGTTCTACACGTGCCAATGTTCCGGATGCAGTTAAAGTTGAACGTCGAGTTCGTCACCTTCGTCGAGTTTTAACGTCGCGAATAATGACGTAATCGTTAGCGTGTTGGACTGACTGAGTTGTTAACGAGTCATTCAACACGCTTAACTTTTTATATGAAGTATGACTTCATTGGATAAACAGCTGGTCTTGAAGATCAGCTGTTTTCGTTTGAAGGGAGCTTTACTGTTAAGGGCAAGGATTCGAGTAAGTGGTACCTATTGCTTGAATTTCAGTAAGTAGTTCGTCGCTAAGTTGCAAATCAATACTGTCGATATTGGCTTTTAATTGGTCTAGGTTTGTTGCTCCGATAATGTTAGAAGCAACAAATGGACGCTGATTGACAAACGCGAGCGCCATTTGTGCAGGGTTTAGACCATGCTCTTGAGCTAAATTGACGTAAGCTTCGGTCGCTTTAACACCTTGTGGAGTGAAGTAGCGCGCAAAACGCTCCCACTTAGTACATCGAGCGCCTTCAGGTTTTGCCCCGTTTAGGTATTTACCACTCAGGCAGCCAAATGCCAAAGGAGAGTAGGCAAGTAACTGAACGCCTTCGTAATGGCTGATTTCAGACAAGCCAACTTCGAAGCTGCGGTTCAATAAGTTATATGGGTTTTGAATGGAGACAATTCTTGGCAAATCGTGTTTTTCTGCCAAACGCAATAGCGACATCACACCCCACGGCGTCTCGTTGGATACGCCGATATAGCGCACTTTACCTGCATTCACTAATTCAGTAAGCGCTTCCAACGTTTCAATTAACGTGACTTCTTCTTGTTTGTCAGGGTATGGGTAGTTGAGTTGACCAAAGCAGTTGGTTTGACGCTGCGGCCAATGTAGTTGGTACAAATCGACATAATCGGTTTGTAGACGATTAAGGCTGTCATCAATTGCTGTATGGATGTGGCGACGATTAAGGCTCATGTTGTCTCTAATGTGAGGAACATTGCGAGGGCCTGCCACTTTTGTTGCCAGTACTACTTTCTCTCTTTTGCCGCTTTTTGCTAACCAATTACCGATGTATTGCTCGGTGAGCCCTTGTGTTTCCGAGTTTGGCGGTACAGGGTACATCTCTGCGGTATCGATGAAGTTCACCCCATGATCGAGGGCAAAGTCGAGCTGTTCAAAGGCGTCCTTTTCTGTGTTTTGCTCGCCAAACGTCATAGTGCCGAGGCAGATTTTACTGATCTCAAGTGATGAGTGCGGTAGTTTTGTGTATTGCATATCACGTCCTTGAAGAGTTACCGACTAAATAAGTGACTCCAATATAGGGGATTTTTAGCCGCAATCGCAAATGATTTACGTATAAAGAGAGAGCAAACTCGAAAGCTACAGTTAGCCTAACTACACTTAAATAATCGTGTGAAGGAGGTATGTTATGCAGAAGCATCAATTGGACATGTGGCTACATGGTCCACATAAAGATACTTATAAAACTCCCAAAGTATTTGTGATTGGGTGTTCTGATGTCTCTGACTATCTTTTAGCTGTGGAGTACAAGCATCAACTTGAGCCGATTAAAGACGGTGAAGACCCGATACATTTTGGCTCTCTAGACTTAGTAAAAGAAGAATTATTGAGGCTAGGGGTCGATAAAGCGTATTTAAGGCTGCGTAATGCGTATGACGAATGTGGCACTGAAGAGGCAGCCTCGTACTGCGATATTGAGTTATCGCTCGTGACGCACTAAATAGCTGATATAGTTTTATTCTGGTTGAGTGTTAATGTAGTGCTTGAGTAAGATCTGTTCAGTAAACTGTGTTCTAAGGTAAAAGCCTCGGGGCAGAGTTTTCATCGGCTTACCATTTGAGTTATATGCTTCGGTGAGCGCTTTTGCATTTGCGGCTTTAGGGCGAAGATGCAGCGCTTCTCCGTGTCTGGCGGAAATTTGATCAAATCTTCCCAAGACGATCATCTCCATTAACTCTTCCCAGTCATTTCGCAAAATCCGTTCTTCTTCTTCATCTGGTGACCAAATGAGTGGACTGCCCACACGTCTTTCAGCGAGTGGGATTTCTCGTTCTCCTTCTACGGGTACCCAAAGCACACGAGATAGCTTGTTTCGAACATGACTTGTTTCCCATGTAAGACCATGAACACCAGTGAGGGGGGCCACAGAAACAAAGGTTGTTTCTAAAGGTTTGCCAGAGTAACTGATCGGAATACTTTTCAACTCGATCCCTAGTTTTGCGAAATCTTGTTGAGGTTTACTGCCAGCTGGAGCGCCCAAGTGCCATTCGAGTAATTGACCCACCCAACCTTTATCACGTTTTAAGTTTTCAGGAACAATCATATTCGCCTCGGCGGCCAACTCAGCAAAACTGAGTCCTGCCATATCATGCGCTCGTTCCAATAGCTCTGCTTCTGTTTGTGGTTCTGGTTTCATAGTTACAAGGTGGTATTACAAAAAATATAGTTTATCAAACTCCGACCAAATCTACTGTTTAAGATTTCACCGAGGCGGTGTAAGAACGATCAATTCATAACTTATCCACAGGTGGAGGAGGTATTGATAAGATCCTGACGAGGTCTGTATGAATAAACAGGGGTTAAAATGCATTTTTGGGGTTGATTTTGTTGTAATCATCTAAACGAATAGCAGGTAAGTGTGGATAAATAGCCTGTTGGTGGATCTTTGACCGATCTGAGTTTGGTGAAAAGATCATCAAGAAATTGAAGATCGAATTATCGTTATTTTTAAAAATAAATACTTTTTTATCAATGCTTTATGTTTGTTTTTTTGTTTATTCATTTGTTTTTCATTTGATGGGATTGAACTGAATTACTCATTTGAATTGAATTCTTCACAAAGTTATTCACAGAAAAGGTGAATAAATGTGGGCAATGTCTCACTCTTGTGTTGATAAGGTATGGTTTGATTAAAAGATATCCAAAAATGCTGAAAAGGTAATAAATCTTGCTCATATCACATCAGTAAGTTTGCTAGTAATGGGGATATGTGGAAAAATCACGGTAATAAAAAATTTATTCATAGAGGTTAGCCAGTGATAGATGGCGATGGTTACCGACTTAATGTTGGTATTGTGATATGTAATAACCATGGTCAGGTCTTCTGGGCTAAACGATACGGGCAACACTCATGGCAATTTCCACAAGGTGGGATTGACGAAGGTGAAACCCCTGAACAAGCCATGTTCAGGGAGTTATACGAAGAAGTCGGTTTAACGAAAAAAGACGTTAAGATCATTGCAACAAGTCGTCATTGGTTAAGATATAAGCTACCAAAGCGATTGGTGCGTTGGGACTCCAAGCCTGTTTGTATCGGCCAAAAACAGAAATGGTTTCTGCTGAGATTAGAATGCGATGAGTCTCGCATTAATATGCAACGCGGAAAATCCCCTGAATTTGATGGTTGGCGCTGGGTAAGTTACTGGTATCCAGTTAGGCAAGTTGTTTCTTTCAAGCGAGATGTTTATCGACGAGCGATGAAAGAATTTGCATCCTTAGCCATGCCTTTTCGAGAGAGAAAAGCGAAAGGGAAAAGAAAAAAGCAACGTAGAGGATAATCATGCTCAGTCAGCTAAGGGAAATAGTTGAGAAAGTCTCCAGGGTCGATGATGTGCATCTGGCACTCGATATATTGGTGAAAGAGACTTGTGCTGCCCTTAGTACTGAGTGCTGTACTATCTATCTTGCTAATGAAGAAATGCAGCGCCTTGAGTTAATGGCAACTCAAGGCCTTATTTTTGAAGGTGATAGTATTCATATCAACTTCAATGAAGGCTTGGTTGGGTTGGTAAAACGAAGCGCTGAACCCCTTAACCTTGCCGAAGCCTCAAAACACCCCGAGTTCAAATTCTTTCCTCAACTCGGCGAACAGATTTACCACTCTTTTTTAGCTACTCCAATCATTCATCGTAAACAAGTTTTAGGTGTGTTGGTGATCCAACAAAAAACGCCGCGCTTGTTTAGTGAAATGGAAGAATCGTTTCTTGTTACCTTATCCGCTCAGTTAGCGGTGCTCATTGCACATGCGCAGAATCTTGGGCATTGGCAGTTAGCATCTAAACCCACGGTATTAAAAGGTTTGCCTGCGTCTACTGGTGTCGCGATTGGAGAGTTTTGGTTCGACAATACCCAGCCGAGTTTATCGGATGTTTTCCCTTCGTCCACGTTAGATAAGGAACGCGAGCACGAGACATTACTGGTGGCCATAGAGCGAGCGTTAAATGACTTTCGCCGTATGCGGAAAAAGCTGGACAGTGAAATCAACAAAGATGCGCTGGCGATCTTCGATCTGTTTACTCACTTACTGAATGATCCGATGCTTCGCGGTGATTTGAAGAAGCAGATTGAAAAAGGAGACAGGGCAGACTGGGCGTTACGCCAAGTTGTAGAGTCATACTCGAATCGATTTGCCAGAATGTCGGATGTATACATGCGTGAAAGAGCGCAAGATATCCGAGAGTTAGGGCAAAGGCTGCTCTATTTTCTGCACAACAGTGAGCAAGAAAATTCTGCAATTGATCGTCCCATTATTTTGGTGGCGAACGAACTCACTGCCACCTTGCTCGCTTCTGTACCTAAAGAGTTTTTGTTAGCCGTCGTATCATTAGAGGGAGGCGCAAACTCTCACGCTGCCATTTTATCTCGAGCTCTTGGGGTCCCTGCAGCCATGGGCGCCAACATTAATCCGGATGTGGTGAATGGCAAACTCGGGATAGTCGACGGCTATACGGGTGAGATCTTCTTAGAGCCAAACCGCCAGTTGTTGCGAGAGTATCGCAGCTTAGTAAGCGAAGAGTCTGAACTGTTTGCCATGGTAAACAAGGACCTCGCACTCCCTGCGGTTACGCAAGATAATCACCATATCGAAATTATGCTGAATGCGGGACTCAGTGCAGACAGTAATATTGCCATCAACACAGGTGTTGATGGTGTTGGGTTGTACCGAACTGAGATTGCATTTTTACTCCAGCATCACTTTCCTTCGGAAGATGAGCAGTATCATCAATACCAAGCAATACTTAACAGCTATCCGAATCAACGAGTAGTGATGCGTACTTTGGATATTGGTGGTGACAAACCTTTGCCGTATTTGCCCATCGAAGAAGATAATCCGTTTCTAGGCTGGCGTGGCATTCGTTTTACATTGGATCATCCAGACATTTTCTTGATCCAGCTGCGTGCAATGTTAAGAGCGAGTGCAGAAAGCGGAAACTTAAGTATCTTATTGCCAATGGTGTCAGGGGTAAAAGAGCTAGACGATGCCATTAGCTTGATTAATCAAGCTCACAGCGAAGCCGTTTTGCTTGATGATAGAATTCAATTCCCACAAATTGGGGTCATGATTGAAGTACCATCGATGGTGTATCTGTTGCCAACGATTGCTCACCGTGTTGATTTTGTTTCTGTCGGGACAAACGATTTAACTCAGTATTTATTAGCGGTAGATAGGAACAATTCGCGCGTAGCGGATGTCTATGAATCTATGCATCCTGCGGTACTGTTAGCGCTTAAGCAAATCCATGAGGTGTGTGATAAATATCAGGTGCCCGTGTGTATTTGTGGTGAGCTAGCGGGTGATCCATTTGGCGCTCTTCTCTTACTTGGGTTAGGGTATACCAGTTTGAGTATGAACACCTCCAATGTGGCTAAGGTGAAATATTTGATTCGTCATAGCCAACAAGAAGAATTAGAAAAATTAGCGGAGCAAGCAATGACAAAGTCCTATGGGGAGGACATTCATCAAATGATGCATGACTTCTTCATTCAACAGGGCTTTGCGGGCTTTATCCGTGCAGGTAAAAAGTAGGAAATCGTGACCGTCTCTTTATTTTTGTTATTGTTGGCGCTAGGCGCTTTTGTGGGTGTGATGGCGGGGTTACTCGGTATCGGTGGTGGTTTGATTGTTGTTCCTGCCTTGTTGTATTTGCTTCCTCTTGCTGGGATCTCTCCAGAAATGAGTATGCACATGGCCTTAGCCACTTCGTTAGCGAGTATTATTGTCACGTCTGGCTCATCGGCGATGAATCACCTTAAGCTCGGCAATGTCGATATGTTTGTCGTAAAATGGTTGATGCCTGGTGTGGTCATTGGTGGCTTTGTTGGTGCCAATATTGCTGAGTGGATCCCTACACACTATTTGCCGAAAGTGTTTGGTGTCATTGTTCTTTGCCTGTCAGTACAAATGTTTCGTTCCATTAAAGTTACGAGCAGTAAACCTATGCCGAGCAGCCCTGTGACTGTAGTTTACGGCACGGGAATTGGTGTCGTATCAAGCCTTGCTGGTATTGGTGGTGGCTCACTGTCGGTACCATTTTTAAATAAACATGGGATAGAGATGCGTAAAGCGGTGGGCTCATCCTCCGTTTGTGGTTGCGTGATTGCTATTTCTGGTATGATCGGCTTCATCTTACATGGCTATAAAGTGGAAGGCTTACCTTCATACAGTATTGGTTATGTTTATCTTCCCGCTTTATTAGCGATTGCTATGGCCTCGATGCTCACAACAAAAGTGGGTGCGAAGCTGGCAACTAACCTTCCAACTGCGGTATTAAAAAAGATATTCGCGGTGTTCTTAATGTTTGTTGCAGCGACCATGCTGCTCTAAGTTTGTACCCAAGTCATTCTCGCTGAACCAAGCATCTAGAGGTTACTTGGGTATATTTATTTTGTTGTGATAAGAAGAGAATGATTTATGTCTCAGGGATATATTGAATTTCCCAATATTGATCCGGTTTTAATCTCTATTGGTCCTGTTTCGGTTCGTTGGTACGGTTTGATGTACCTTGTGGGCTTTATGTTTGCTCTATGGTTAGCGAACCGACGTGCGGATAAGCCTGGAAGTGGTTGGACACGAGAGCAGGTTTCTGATTTGTTGTTCGCAGGCTTCCTTGGCGTGGTGATTGGTGGCCGTGTAGGCTACGTGCTTTTCTACAATTTTGAGCTCTTCCTGGCTGACCCTTTGTATCTATTTAAAGTGTGGACCGGTGGTATGTCTTTCCACGGGGGCTTACTGGGTGTGATTACTGCGATGTTCTGGTATGCACACAAAAACGGGCGAACTTTCTTCGGTGTTGCTGACTTTATCGCGCCGCTTGTGCCATTTGGTTTGGGTATGGGGCGTTTAGGTAACTTCATGAACAGCGAGTTGTGGGGCCGAGTAACGGATGTGCCTTGGGCGATCGTTTTCCCAAATGGCGGTCCACTGCCACGTCATCCATCGCAGCTTTATGAAATGGCGCTTGAAGGTATCGTACTTTTCTTCATCTTGAATTGGTTCATCAAGAAACCTCGTCCTCTAGGTTCTGTTTCAGGGCTATTTTTAGCTGGATATGGTACATTCCGCTTCTTAGTTGAGTACGTGCGCGAACCAGACGCTCATTTGGGTTTATTCGGTGGCTTTATTTCCATGGGACAGATTTTATCCCTGCCAATGGTGGTTATCGGTGTCCTCATGATGGTTTGGGCATACAAACGTGGTCATTACAAAGACGAATTACCACAAAAGACGAAGTAAGGTATTGGTGTGAAACAGTATTTAGATTTGTGTCAACGCATCGTTGACCAAGGTGTTTGGGTTGAAAATGAGCGTACAGGCAAGCGCTGCCTGACCGTAATCAACGCGGATTTAACCTACGATGTTGCGAACAATCAATTTCCGTTGGTCACCACACGTAAAAGTTTTTGGAAAGCAGCCGTTGCAGAGCTACTAGGGTACATTCGTGGTTACGATAATGCGGAAGATTTTCGTAAGCTGGGCACGAAAACCTGGGATGCCAATGCCAACCTAAATGATGCCTGGTTGAATAACCCATACCGTAAAGGCGAAGACGACATGGGCCGTGTCTATGGGGTTCAAGGGCGCGCCTGGGCGAAACCTGATGGTGGTCATGTTGACCAGCTACGTAAGATAGTGGATGACTTAACGCGTGGCGTTGATGACCGCGGTGAAATCTTGAACTTCTACAACCCGGGTGAGTTCCACATGGGGTGCTTGCGTCCTTGTATGTACAGTCACCATTTTTCATTGCTGGATGATACGCTTTACCTGAATAGTACTCAGCGTTCGTGTGATGTACCGCTTGGCTTAAACTTCAATATGGTTCAAGTTTACGTGTTCTTGGCGATTATTGCGCAAATTACGGGCAAGAAACCTGGTCAGGCATTTCATAAGATTGTGAATGCTCACATTTATGAAGACCAGCTTGAACTGATGCGCGATGTTCAGTTGAAACGTGAGCCATTAAAAGCGCCGACGTTCCATATCAACCCAGAGATTAAATCTCTAGAAGATTTGGAAACATGGGTCACACTGGATGACTTTTGGGTTGAAGGGTACGAGCATCACGATCCTATTCGTTACCCATTCTCAGTGTAACGAGTATCGTTCTTCAAGATATAGAAAAAGCTCCGAATGGAGCTTTTTTCTTTTTTGTACTTAGAAGGTATTATTTTAGTGCACTGACAATATAACGGTGAATTGGGTTGGTCTGCATCGGTTTGGACAGTGCCGGGCTAATAAACTTAGGTTGAGTGAATATTTCTTTACTCACTAATGAACGGATAAGCTCAAAGTACTTCAGCTCCGTTTTCCCGCACAACAATAGTGAAAAGTCATCGCCCAATTTATCATAGGCATTGAGCACCTCTCGGAATCCTCTAAGATACAAGTAATCCTTCGTTAAACCTCCACCTCGATACACTCGGGCAGTCGTTGTAAATGCTTGAAGATCAGAAGCTTTATACTGTTCTTTTAATAGCATGAACGTATGGCGGAAATCGCGATCCTTGATCATCGACTCTACTGCCAGAACTCGTAAGGCTAAGGTTCTTAGGCGCTTGATACTGAAATGTCCTGACAGATACTCACATAATATAGCCAGCCCTTCTTGAGTGTTGGTATTGGCAGGACAACCTAAGCTCAGGACTTTTAGCGGTTGTTGACGACCGTTAAGCGTAGTCAGGAGATGTACTCCCATTTCATGATGTGCAAGAGCCTCCAGCTCATCAGTGGTGATGTACGCCGCGTGGTTAATTTTGACTCGAGACCCTGAAACTAGTGCGTTTGCTAACATCCCGTCCAACACCTGTATTTCACATTCATACCCATTGCGTTGAGCAAAATTTTGCATGAAACGTGCTATTGCACGGCTATCGTGCTGAGGTTCTTTTTCTTCTTCTGTAGGAAGGTGCAATATGAAATGGGCGTTGGCAATATCTTTGGCGCTCGGTTCCCCATAATAGCGTAAGGAGTTATAAAGAAACTCTTGCGTGCCGATGGTATTCACTTGATCCAGTTTATCTGCATAAGACTGAATTACATCCGCGTATAGCCTCTGCAGTTGGGTGTCTTGAATGTTTTCTAGAGGTAGCTCATATAGGCGTCGCTTTGCGCTGTGGGTATCTACGTTAGTAATTGAATATTGAAAATTAGGCTCTTGAGAATATTTGTTTTTAATGAAACGTTCTCTTTCTTGAGCATAATTAAGAGGATTCACGCTACTGAGGATATCAATATCAGCAACCAGTTGGGTTAGGTTTTCGTCTATTGCGAGTAGCTGATCAGAAATAGCGTCATTAAGCTGCGTCATGTTGTCGACTCCAAATGAGATAGCTCAGCATAAGCATGCTGATGTGGCTCAAATTATCACCGGACAATCGATTTGAACAGTTTAATTATCATAAAAAAGGCTCCACGATGTGGAGCCTAAACAATAAGCGATGGTATGTCGTTGTTGTTACGTTGTTAGGGCTAGAATTGCACCTGGTAGAATAACGAATACTGACATTAGGTAACCACCAACAACAGCTTTATTCTTAATAGCCATTTCAGAAATCATCTCAGCGCCTTTAACCGGAATCTCACGTAGGAATGGAATTCCAAAGATAAACAGCGTCGCCATGATGTTAAACACTAAGTGGACTAGAGCGATTTGTAGTGCGAATACTGCGAACTCTCCAGATACCGCTGTCGCTGCTAGTAGTGCCGTAATACAAGTACCAATGTTAGCACCCAGAGTGAAAGGGTAGATATCTCGTACTTTCAACACGCCAGTACCAACCAACGGAACCATTAAACTTGTCGT
>NZ_JADDYG010000678.1:67230-106066 GCF_015163535.1 Vibrio sp. OPT46
TACTAAGTGGACTAGAGCGATTTGTAGTGCGAATACTGCGAACTCTCCAGATACCGCTGTCGCTGCTAGTAGTGCTGTAATACAAGTACCAATGTTAGCACCCAGAGTGAAAGGGTAGATATCTCGTACTTTCAACACGCCAGTACCAACCAACGGAACCATTAAACTTGTCGTGGTTGAGGAAGATTGTACTAGAACGGTCACGATTGAGCCTGATACGATGCCGTGAATAGGACCACGACCGATGGCGTTTTTCAAAATTTCACGTGCGCGACCAACCATTAGGCTCTTCATCAATTTACCCATCACTGTGATTGCAACGAAGATAGTCGCAATACCCAAAGCAATAAGCATGACGCCGCCAACAGTATCACCGAAGGTAGAAAGTGGCTCTTTAATTGCGCCTACGACTGGCTTTGTAATTGGTTTAATAAAGTTGAAGCCTTTAATGCTCATATCACCAGTAGCAAGCAGTGGAGAAACAAGCCAGTGAGAAACTTTCTCTAAAATGCCGAACATCATTTCCAACGGAAGGAAAATAGCGACAGCAAGCAAGTTGAAGAAGTCGTGAATGGTTGCACTTGCAAATGCACGTTTGAACTCTTCTTTACAGCGCACGTGGCCAAGAGATACAAGCGTATTGGTCACTGTGGTACCAATGTTAGCACCCATCACCATAGGGATAGCGGTTTCTACAGGTAAGCCACCTGCAACCAAGCCTACAATAATAGACGTTACAGTACTTGAAGACTGAATTAAGGCTGTTGCCACCAAGCCGATCATTAGACCTGCAACTGGGTGTGCGGCAAATTCAAATAGCACCTTAGCTTGATCGCCAGTTGCCCATTTAAAGCCACTACCAACCATAGATACTGCTAGAAGAAGCAGATATAACATGAATGCCAAGTTAGCCCAGCGTAACCAACGAGCTGTGCTCGAAATTGGTGCCACTGTTGAAGTAGCTTGGTTCATCATAATTTTCTCCGTTGACCTTTCAGTTCATTTTTCGGTCTGTAGTTGAATCTGCGGGCGATGTTAGAGAATAAATATTTCAGTAATATTACAGATTTCTTGCTGTGAGAGATTTTTATTGTTCTTTTTGATAATGGCGTAAAAGAAGAAGAAAATTAATTTTTAACTTGTTGATTTTAGTGGTTAAATTTTGGTTTCGTTTTGTTTGGTTTTTGCGTTTTTTTTGTAGAGAAAATGCGCCTCAGTTCAACTTTTATGACAGTATTGACTTTATACTTTCGGTAAAACTTATGCTTTTGTAAGGTATTGTATGGTTTTGTCGAGTTTATTGTTTGTCTCTGTCACATTTGGTATAAAAAGTATCACTTTCTTTTCGGGACTCGATCATGTCACATCTAAACTACAACCATCTCTATTATTTCTGGATGGTGTGCAAACAGGGCTCTGTAACTAAGGCGGCTGACGCGCTCTTCCTGACACCGCAAACCGTGACAGGACAGATTAAAGCGCTTGAAGAGCGCATGAAAGGAAAGTTAACCAAGCGCAATGGTCGTACAGTTGAGCCCACTGAGTTAGGTCAGCTTGTGTTTAAGTACGCCGACCGGATGTTCGGTTTGAGCTATGAGATGTTAGATATCGTCAATTACAGCCAGCACTCGAACATTCTATTTGAAGTTGGTGTAGCCGATGCATTATCTAAACGCTTGGTCAGTAAAGTACTGATGACGACCGTCCCGGAAGATAACAGTATTCATTTACGCTGTTATGAATCGACCCACGAACTGCTACTTGAACGCCTTTCTCAGCACAAGCTAGATATGATCCTTTCGGATTGTCCCGTTGATTCTACTCAAAGTCCTGGCCTTTATAGCAAAAAGTTGGGTGAAAGTAGCATGAGCTTTTTTGCTTCTTCTGAAATTGAAAATGTGCGATTCCCTGAGATCTTGGAACAAAAAAAACTTCTGATTCCCGCGAGCCGAACGGCTATGGGGCGTAAAGTTATTCAATGGTTTGATCGTCAAGGCCTTCAACCCAATGTGCTAGGGGAGTTTGATGATGTTGCGTTGATGAAAGCTTTTGCTCGGTACCACGATGATGTGATTTTCTTGGCACCGACCGTATACATGTCGGAGATTGAAGACGACCGAAATTTACAGCTAATTGGCCATGTCGATGGGCTAAAAGAAGAGTACTACGTGATTTTTGCGGAACGAATGATCCAACACCCCGCGGTAAAAAATGTTTGTGATGCTGATTTCAGTCAAATGTTTGAGTAAACCCGTATCGTTGCGTAAATAAATAGATTACTATCAATAAAAATATAATTCTAAATAATATCTAAGTAAGCAAGATACTTGTTTTAGTGAGCAAAACTATTAATTATTGATGGCGCACCAATTAAAATCCTTGGTGGATAATATTGGTGTATCACTAACAACTAAATTAGAGGTTCTAATAATGAAGACTCTGGAAGTGTATCTTGATTTTCTTAGATATATAAATCAGTGCAACACAACAAGCTGGCCAGGGTTGGAATAAGTAAGTTGTAGCTAGAGGTCCAACACATGAATCTACAAGAAATGGAGCAGAACTCCGCAAAAGCCGTCGTGTTGCTCAAAGCGATGGCAAACGAGAGACGCCTACAAATCCTTTGTATGCTGCATAACCAAGAGCTGTCCGTGGGAGAGCTGTGTGCAAAGTTAGAGCTAAGCCAGTCGGCATTATCTCAGCATCTTGCTTGGCTTCGCCGTGATGAGTTAGTCACGACAAGGAAAGAAGCACAGACGGTGTACTACACATTAAAGAGTGATGAAGTGAAAGCGTTAATAAAAACACTGCATAGTCTTTATTGTGCTGAGAGTGCTCAACATTAATTAAATAGTCCTAATATACTGCTCATCTTAGAGTGTGAATCTAACTTGTTGGAATATTTGAGAGTGGCGTTAAACTTTTGATGATAGGGTACTACTCATCGACCAATTTGCTTTGTTCTCAAGTGTTTTATTAGTGCTTTCTAGTTTGAGCGTTATATGGGTAATGAATAAGCTGATGTCTTTAAATGGGACATTCAGAAAAAGAAAAGCTGGCATTGCCAGCTTTTTTTATTAAGAAAACTTTGTAGATATAAAAAAACCGACACAAGGTCGGTTTTTTCTTCACTGTAAAATCAGGACTCTATTAAAGAGCTTTGATTTGTGCAGCGAAACGAGACTTATGGCGAGCTGCTTTATTCTTGTGAATAAGGCCTTTAGTTGCCATGCGGTCTAGGATAGGTGTAACTACAGCGAATGCAGCAGTTGCAGCTTCTTTGTCGCCTGCTTCGATAGCAGCAACAGTTTTCTTCATGTAAGTACGCATCATTGAGCGACGGCTAGCATTGTGCTGACGACGTTTCTCAGCTTGGATAGCGCGCTTCTTAGCAGATTTACTATTTGCCAAGGGTCTAACTCCCAAAAACTTAGTTCTGTGACAATTTAAGGGCGAGGAATATCCCTCATTTGCGCTTAAATGTCAAATGATTTGTGCAAAAACCGATCTAAGCCAAAACAAATTTTGGTAAGAGAGGTTATCGCGGTTAAGATGGCGGGGATTCTAACAGCATTTTTATACCAATGCTAATAATTATCCGCGAAAGGCACACTTATTCCTTACAACCCGCGGATAGATTTTTGACGTCTATTTACAGCACCTGTCAGAGAAACAGTATAGGGTTAGCTGTCTTATGGTGATATTCCGAGGTTACAGTGAGTAAACGACTACTCAAGTCTGGCATGATCGTCAGTGCTATGACATTTATTTCCCGCGTTCTTGGCCTAGTTCGTGATGTTGTAGTGGCAAATTTAATGGGGGCAGGAGCAAGCGCAGACGTCTTTTTCTTCGCCAATAAAATTCCTAATTTTTTACGACGTTTGTTTGCTGAAGGTGCTTTTTCCCAAGCGTTTGTACCTGTTTTAACGGAAAGCCATGCTCAAGGCGACATGAATAAAACTCGGGAGCTCATTGCTCGTGCGGCGGGTACATTAGGGGTGATAGTCTCAATTGTTACCATCTTAGGTGTTCTAGGTTCCGGAGTGGTGACTGCACTGTTTGGTTTTGGTTGGTTCCTAGACTGGATGCATGGTGGTCCCGCGGCTGAGAAGTTCGAACTTGCTAGCGTGATGCTCAAGATTACCTTTCCTTATTTATGGTTCATCACTTTTGTTGCCCTATCGGGAGCCATTCTCAATACACTAGGTAAGTTTGCGGTTTCTTCGTTTACTCCTGTCTTCCTCAATGTGATGATCATTTTGGCAGCATGGTTTATCTCGCCGCAGATGCCACAGCCAGAGATTGGTCTTGCCATCGGTGTTTTCCTTGGTGGTTTGGTTCAGTTCTTATTTCAAATCCCTTTCCTTATTAAAGCGGGGGTTATGGTTAAGCCGAAATGGGGCTGGCGCGATCCGGGCGTGGTGAAGATCCGAACCTTAATGATTCCTGCTTTGTTCGGTGTGTCGGTAAGCCAAATCAACTTGTTGTTTGATACTTTTATTGCCAGCTTTCTGCAAACCGGTTCGATCAGTTGGTTGTACTATTCAGATCGCTTGTTGGAATTCCCGTTAGGTCTGTTTGGTATTGCTATTGCAACGGTGATTTTACCAGCATTATCACGCAAACATGTTGACGCACAAAATGAAGGATTCGCACAAACCATGGACTGGGGGGTGCGCATGGTGATCTTACTTGGCCTTCCTGCAATGCTTGGTTTGATGGTACTGGCAAAACCTATGTTGATGGTGTTATTCATGCGAGGTGAGTTTTCGCCACAAGACGTACATCAAGCATCATTGTCACTCTTTGCTTACGCTTCAGGCTTGTTGAACTTTATGCTGATTAAAGTGCTCGCTCCGGGTTATTACTCGCGTCAAGACACTAAAACGCCAGTGAAATACGGCATCATTGCGATGGTGACCAACATGGTATTTAATGCAATTTTTGCGTACTTCTATGGCTACGTTGGCTTGGCTATCGCGACGGCACTATCGGCATTTGTGAATATGGCACTGCTGTATCGTGGCCTGCACATCGCAGAGGTATACCAAATCACTAAGCGAACCGTCTTCTTTATTATACGTTTAGCTATTGCTGGCGCGGCGATGGTGGCGGCAATCTTATGGCAACTGGAAGATATGTCAGTATGGCTGGGCTGGAGCTTTGCTCACCGAAGCGCGGTGCTAGGGATGTTGATCGGTTTAGGAGCCGTAGTTTACCTAGTGGTTCTATTTTTAACTGGTGCGCGTTTAAAAGACCTAAAAGCTGGGACAGACTGAGGGTGATTAGTATATAATCCGTCAGTTTCACACAGTGTAAAGTAAAACAGAGGCAGAAAGCAGTATCCAATGGAACTGATTAGAGGCATTCACAATATCAACCCGCGACATCATGGTTGTGTTCTGACTATTGGCAATTTCGATGGTGTCCATAAAGGCCATCAACAAGTATTGCAGCAAGTGTCTGAGCAAGCGGACAGGCTATCCTTGCCTTCTGTTGTGATGACCTTTGAACCTCAGCCGATGGAGCTGTTTGCCAAAGACAAGGCACCTGCAAGGTTGACTCGATTACGCGATAAGTTCGTGCAATTGAGTAAGCTCGATATTGACCGCTTACTGTGTGTCAATTTCAATCGCCATTTTGCAAATTTAACCGCGGAAGAGTTTATCCGTGACTTGTTGGTCGAGCGTTTGGGTGTTAAGTTTCTTGTCGTTGGTGATGATTTCTGCTTTGGCAAAGGCCGTACAGGTAACTTTGCAATGCTGCAGGAAGCAGGGGAAAAATACGGCTTTGATGTAGTAAGTACCCAGAGCTTTTGTTTACAACAATTACGTGTCAGCAGTACGGCTATCCGTCAAGCGCTGGCGCGTGACGATTTGCATTCCGCGCAACAGATGCTGGGAAGAAACTACAGCATCAGCGGTCGTGTTTCTCATGGAAGAAAGCTAGGTCGAACCATTGGGTTCCCTACTGCAAATATTCCTTTGAAACGCTGTGTTTCTCCGGTTTCCGGAGTCTATGTTGTTCAAGCGCTTGGCTTAGGAAATAAGCCAGTTGGTGGTGTTGCTAATATTGGTCAAAGACCAACCGTCAATGGTGTTCGCCAACAGTTAGAAGTGCACTTATTCGACTTTCATGCCAATTTATATGGCAAGCAACTAGAAGTGGAACTTTTGCATAAACTTCGAGATGAGCAAAAGTTTGAGTCGTTTGAAGCACTTAAACAACAAATTGAATTGGATGCTGAAGCAGCAAGGGTGTGGCTGCGTCAGCTTAAGCGTTGAGCGGTTTATTCCACCGTTCAACATAATGTCTAATTTTCGCCCAATATAACGGAATTAAGAATCGATGAGTGAGTATAAAGATACCCTGAACTTACCTGAAACAGGGTTTCCAATGCGCGGCAACCTGGCCAATCGTGAGCCAGAAATGCTTAAGCGTTGGTACAAAGAAGATCTTTACGGTGAAATCCGTAAAGCTAAGAAAGGCAAAAAGTCATTCGTATTGCACGATGGCCCTCCTTACGCAAATGGTGACATTCATATTGGTCACGCACTAAACAAGATTCTTAAAGACATTATTATTAAATCCAAAACACTTTCAGGTTTTGACGCACCTTACATCCCAGGCTGGGACTGCCACGGTCTACCAATCGAATTAATGGTAGAGAAGAAAGTAGGTAAGCCAGGCCAAAAAGTGACAGCAGCGGAATTCCGCGAGAAATGTCGTGAATACGCAGCAGGTCAGGTTGAAGGTCAGAAAGAGAGCTTCAAACGTCTTGGCATCATGGGTGAGTGGGACAAGCCATACCGCACTATGGATTTCGCAACTGAAGCGAACATTATTCGTGCTCTTGGTAAGATTGCAAGCAATGGTCACCTTCTAAAAGGTTTCAAACCTGTTCACTGGTGTACAGACTGTGGTTCTGCTCTTGCTGAAGCGGAAGTAGAATACAAAGATAAAGTATCGCCATCTATCGACGTTCGTTTTAAAGCGGCTGACGAAGCGGCACTGCTATCTAAATTTGAACTGACAGAAGGTCATGAAGGTCACGGTGACGTATCTATCGTTATCTGGACAACAACACCTTGGACACTGCCTGCAAACCGCGCAGTATGTCTACGTGATGATCTAGAGTACGTGCTTATCCAAACAGAAGGCGACAACGCTGAGCGTATCATCGTTGCTGCTGAGCTAGCGAAAGACGTAATGGACCGTGCGGGTATCGAGCACTTCCACAACCTTGGCTTTGCTAAAGGTGCGGACCTAGAGCTTTCTCAATTCCAACACCCATTCTACGATTTCACTGTACCGGCGATCCTTGGTGATCACGTTACGACTGATTCAGGTACTGGTGTTGTTCACACTGCTCCTGGTCACGGTCAAGAAGACTTCGCGGTTGGTAACAAGTACAACCTAGAAGTAGCAAACCCAGTTGGCTCAAACGGTGTTTACCTACCAGATACAGAGCTATTTGCTGGTCAGCACGTATTTAAAGCGAACGATGCAGTAGTAGAAGTACTAAAAGAAAAAGGTGCACTACTACACCACCACGCTTACGAGCACAGCTACCCACACTGTTGGCGTCATAAGACCCCAATCATCTTCCGTGCTACACCTCAATGGTTCGTTTCTATGGACCAAGCTGGCCTACGTGCTAAAGCATTAGAGTCAATCAAGAATGTAGAGTGGATGCCTGAGTGGGGTCAAAGCCGCATCGAAGGTATGATCGAAGGTCGCCCTGAGTGGTGTATCTCTCGTCAACGTACTTGGGGTGTGCCAATTGCTCTGTTTGTTCATAAAGAAACAGCAGAACTTCATCCAAACACGCTAGAGCTGATCGAGAAAGTCGCTAAGCTGGTTGAAGAGAAAGGCATCCAAGCATGGTGGGATGTAGATGCCGCTGAACTACTAGGTGCTGACGCTGACCAATACGAAAAAGTGCTAGATACGCTAGACGTATGGTTCGATTCAGGTGTCACTCACTTCTCTGTTGTTGATGCTCGTGAAGAGTACAACGGCAACAGTGCAGACCTATACCTAGAAGGTTCTGACCAACACCGCGGTTGGTTCCAATCTTCTTTAATTTCATCTATTGCGATGAAAGACGAAGCACCTTACAAACAAGTACTGACACACGGTTTCGTGGTTGACGGTCAGGGTCGTAAGATGTCTAAATCTATCGGTAACGTGGTTGCGCCAAAAGACGTAACCAACAAGCTAGGTGCTGACATTCTTCGTCTATGGGTTGCTTCTACAGACTACACTGGTGAAGTTGCGGTTTCTGATGAAATCCTAAAACGCAGCGCAGATGCGTACCGTCGTATCCGTAACACAGCGCGTTTCTTCCTTGCTAACCTAAGCGGCTTCAACCCTGAAACAGACATCGTTCCTGTTGAAGAGATGGTTGCGCTAGATCGCTGGGCGGTTGGTCGTGCACTAGCAGCACAAGAAGAGATTGTTAAAGCATACGAAGAGTACAACACACACGGTGTAACTCAGCGTCTAATGCAATTCTGTTCAATCGAAATGGGCTCTTTCTACTTAGACGTAATTAAAGACCGTCAGTACACAGCAAAACGTGGCGGCAACGCTCAACGTAGCTGTCAGACTGCACTTTACTACATCGTAGAAGCGCTAGTTCGTTGGATGGCGCCAATCATGTCGTTCACTGCAGATGAAATCTGGAACGAAATGCCAGGTCAACGCGACAAGTTCGTATTCACTGGTGAGTGGTTCGACGGTCTATTCGGTCTTGCTGAAGGTGAAGAGCTGAACAACGAATTCTGGTCTGAGATCCAAGCGGTTCGTGGTGCGGTAAACAAACTTCTAGAAGATGCGCGTAAAGAGAAAACCATTGGTGGTGCACTACAAGCTGAAGTGACTCTATTTGCTGATGACGCACTAGCGGCGAAGATCAACAAACTTGAAGATGAACTGCGCTTTGTTCTACTAACCTCTGCGGCGAAAGTTAAGCCTCTAGGTGAGAAGACGGATGCAGCACAAGCCACAGATATCGAAGGCTTGTTTGTAGAAGTAGCAGCAGCTGAAGGCGAGAAGTGTGACCGTTGTTGGCACCACACGCCAGACGTAGGCACAATTGAAGGTCACGAGAAGATCTGTGGTCGTTGTGTGTCTAACGTAGACGGCGAAGGTGAAGTACGTAAATTCGCGTAATTGCCTAGAACGACTGAACTTTTTTTAAAATTAACAGCCCCAGTATTTACTGGGGCTGTTTGTAGGTAAAGTAATGAGTGAAAAAGCACTGACGTTAAAGCAATCTGGAGTTCGCTGGCTGTGGTTAGCAATTCTGGTATTTATTGCAGATATTGGCATCAAATTGGTGGTGATGGACAACATGGGCTACGGATGGGCAAACCGAATTGAGGTGTTGCCATTCTTCAACCTACTTTACGTTCATAACTACGGTGCCGCTTTCAGCTTCTTGAGCGATCAAGCTGGTTGGCAGCGCTGGTTATTTACAGGTATCGCGTTTGTTGTTACGGGTCTTTTGACCTACTGGATGAGTAAGCTTCCAGCAAAAGAAAAATGGAACAACATTGCTTATGCACTGATTATTGGTGGTGCAGTGGGCAACGTGTTTGACCGCGTCGTTCATGGCTTTGTTGTTGATTACCTAGACTTCTTCTGGGGTAACTACCACTGGCCAGCATTCAACCTTGCTGACATGGCGATCTGTATTGGTGCGGCAATGATTATTCTGGATGGCTTCCGTAAAAAAGACGCTGACAAGTAATCTTTTGCGGTATATCGAATAACCCTAAGCGTCGTCCGTTGATTCGAGCGATGCTTTTTATTATGTTGGAGCGCCAATCAGCATATCAATGTATAAAAAGACCAAGCTGACAGCGTAATAACCCAAGAACAAGGAAGCATTAACGTGACAACAATAACCAATGAATCTGTAGTAACCCTTCACTTTACGATTAAAATGAAAGACGGATCGGTTGCAGATAGTACTCATAACATGGGTAAACCAGCGAAATTTGTTATGGGTGATGGCAGCTTGAGTGAAAACTTTGAGCAGTGCTTGATAGGCCTCGAAACAGGCGCACAAAAAGCGATTGAGCTAAAGGCAGAAGACGCGTTTGGTATGCCAAACCCTGATCATATTCACTATATGGATCGCACTAAATTTGTAGGTGATGCAGAAGTGGAAGTTGGTACAATCATGGCCTTCAGTGGCCCTGATGGCATGGAAATCCCGGGCATTATTACAGAGATTGCAGGCGATTCAGTCACTGTGGACTTCAACCATCCTCTAGCGGGACAAGACGTGACTTTCGAAGTTGAAATTTTGTCAGTAGAATAGCGAACCCAATAAAGATAATTTCCATGAGCAATGAAATGAAAATCCTGTTAGCTAACCCACGCGGCTTTTGTGCTGGTGTAGACCGTGCGATTAGCATCGTAGAGCGTGCGCTAGAGATGTATCAGCCACCGATTTATGTGCGTCATGAAGTGGTGCATAACCGTTTTGTGGTTGAAGGGCTAAAACAACGTGGTGCTATCTTCGTTGAAGAGCTGCATGAAGTGCCAGACAACAACATTGTGATTTTTTCTGCTCATGGTGTATCGCAGGCGGTTCGTCAGGAAGCCAAGCTGCGTGATTTGACCGTATTTGACGCAACGTGTCCTTTAGTAACTAAGGTGCATATGGAAGTGGCGCGTGCGAGCCGTCGTAATATGGAAGTGGTTCTGATTGGTCACGCAGGTCACCCTGAAGTCGAAGGTACGATGGGGCAATACGCCAGTGAAACCGGTGGTATGTACTTGGTTGAAACTCCAGCCGATGTTGAGAAACTGAAGGCGATTGTGAAAGATCCATCCGATCTTCATTACGTAAGCCAAACGACGCTTTCTGTCGATGAAACTGCCGATGTTATCGAAGAGCTACGCCGCGTGTTCCCAGATATCCAAGGTCCACGTAAAGACGATATCTGTTATGCGACACAAAACCGCCAAGATGCCGTACGTGAATTAGCTGGTGACGTAGATGTGATGGTTGTGGTGGGTTCTAAAAACTCATCAAACTCTACACGTCTTAAAGAGCTAGCTGAAAAGCTAGGGACACCTGGCTACTTAACCGACTGTCCGGAAGATATCAAACCTGAGTGGTTTGAAGGCAAAACAAAGGTCGGCGTGACTGCGGGAGCATCTGCTCCGGAAGAGCTCGTTAATCAGATTCTAGAGCGAATCAAAGAACTCGTTGGTGCCGAAGCGGTTGATGAAGTACTTGGCCGTGAAGAGAATATGTTCTTTGAAGTACCTAAAGAACTGCAAATCAAGCAAGTGGATTAGTCTCCATTTATCGAATATTCAAAAGGCGACCTGTGGGGTCGCCTTTTTTACATCTCTCTTAACTCATTTAGGTAATCACGAATTTGGTCTTTTCCTAAACCATCGATAATCATATCAGACACCTTCGTGATTCTTCGCTCAAGCGATTGAGCAACCTTTTCGCAATGTGCGTACATGTCTTCATCAGAACCATCGGTCGGAAAAGCATCAACTTGCCAGTTTACTCGAACACCACCTGCAAGCCACTGAGGAGCGGTTTCTTGATGTAAAGAATCACAGAGAATAATAACGATGTCGGGAAGAAACTGAGTTCGCTCCTCCCATGAATGCGTGTGGATATGCGGAATGGGGAGTTGGTGGTCATCTAAATATTTTTGCACCACTGGGTGCACCTTGCCTGTGGGATGTGAGCCTCCACTGGTGACACTAAAATCTGCTGGCAGGATATTGGTTGCGATTGACTCCGCGAGGACGCTTCGTCCAGCGTTGTGCTTACATATGAATAAAACTTTATACATCATCGCCTCGTCTTTTCAGAGCGTCCTATTTATACGCTAGCGGAAACTCAGCGATGATGTGTGAAGTTTTTGTGTTAGTGGCTAATGCCGAGCATCTCTTTGAGCACCTTTAAGTAGCGGCGGCTTACTGGTATCTCAAAGCCTGTTTTGGTGATGATTTCCGCTAACCCATTTTCCAGTAACTTGATTTCGCTAATCGCTTTAATACTGACTAAGTATTGACGATGGCAGCGGACTAGAGGGGTTTTCTCTTCCAACGTTTTTAATGTCAGTTGGGTGCTCGCGGTTTGGCTGGTGGAGCGTACATGCACGCCGCTGATATCACTGTAAGCACATTCCACCGTGTCGGTGGCCATGATAACGATGCGGTTGTGTCCGATGCACGGTATCTGATCCAACGTGTCAGGTGTAATAGCAGACAGTTGTTGCGTTAGGGCGGATTGGCTAATGACTTTGTTTAGTCGTTTGACCGTTTTAGTTAACCGGCATGGGTCGACAGGTTTGAGCAAGTAATCAAAGGCATTGTCTTCAAATGCTTGAATCGCATACTGATCATAAGCCGTGACAAAAACCACATAAGGCATGGTTTCTGGATCAAGCATCCCAAGTAGTTCAATCCCCGTGACTTGAGGCATTTGGATATCGAGAAACACTACATCAGGCTTAAGTTCATTGATTTTTTTTAGGCCAAGGATTGCGTTTGAGGCATCGCCCACGACCTCAACTTGGCCTGTTTCATCCAGTAACTCTGCTAGCTCTTCACGAGCAAACTGTTCATCATCAATGACGAGTGCGGTTAACATCCAACATTACCTTTATTGCTTCAGCGTGCTTTTATGATTTTGGGGGAATGATAAAGCTCATTTTAGTAAATTGATGTGGCTCGCACGTAATTTTTAGCGCTGCATCACGTCCAAATTGATTAGTGAGACGTTTGTCGACAATTTCTAAACCTAGCCCTGAGTGGTTTTCTTTTGGCGGTTCAAAACTGCCTGCGTTGTCTTCGACGGTAATCAAGTGACCTTGTGGGTGTGCTTCGCTGTATATATGAACTTTACCACCTTCAAGCATGTTTGAAATGCCATGCTTAATGGCATTCTCAACCAAAGGCTGGAGTGTAAAGCTTGGTAATTTGATGTCCAGCAATTCAGGTTGAATATCGATTTCAACCTCTAAGCGGTCCGTAAAACGCGCTTTTTCGATGCTCAAGTACGAGTTCACATGTGCAAGCTCTTCCTTTAGCGTCACGGTATTAATGTTCTGCTTTAAATTGCTGCGGAAGAAGTGCGATAAATTTTGGATTAGCTCGCGCGCTTTGTCAGGGTCACGACGAGTAATCGCACTAATAGTATTGAGTGCATTAAACAAAAAGTGTGGATTCACCTGAGCGTGAAGCAATTTTATTTCTGCTTGGGCGAGTAAGGCTTGTTGTTGTTGGTAATCGCCATAAAGGATTTGGCTAGATAGAAGCTGGGCTATTCCTTCCGCCATCGACATGTTGGCCGTCGAGAACAATTTACGCTTCGGTTCATACAGCTTTATGGTACCAATGACCTCTTTCCCTGCACGCAGTGGGATGATCAGCGCAGATCCGAGCTTGCAATCTTTTGCAATGGAGCATTGGTATGGACGCTCCGCGCCATCAAGATAAATGATGTCGTTTTTCTCCATGGAGTCTAATGTGCTTTGCGATGAAATCGGCGTGTTTGGTTTATGGTGATCATCGCCAATGCCCACAAACGCCAAGATCTTTTCTTGGTCAGTAATCGCGACAGCGCCCACTTTGGTTTCTTCGTAAATAATACGTGCGATTTTCTCTGCGTTTTCGGTGTTGAAGCCGTTGCTTAGAATTCCCACTGAGCGATCAGCAATGGTGAGCGCTCGACGCGAAAACGTCGCAGAAAACTTTTCAAAGATTGCTTTTCTGTCTTGCAGGATACTCATGAACAACGCCGCACCAAATGAGTTCGCGATGATCATAGGCGCTGCAATAGCGGACACCAGTTCATAGGCTTGATCAAAAGGTTTCGCGACGGCGAGCAGCAAAATCATTTGCACCACTTCTGCAACAAACGTGACGCTGAATACGACGCTTGGATTAAACAGCAATGCGCCTTTATTTCGCTTGATAAGGTAAACGTGGAGCAAGCCACCAATTACGCCCTCGGCGGTGGTTGAAATTGCGCAGGCTAGGTCAGTAAAGCCACCAAGAGAGTATCGATGGATGCCACCAGTAAATCCGACGGCGAAACCTACAACAGGTCCACCAAACAGCCCGCCCATAACTGCGCCGATCGCACGAGTATTGGCAATAGCATCGTTGATGTGCAGACCGAAATAGGTGCCGAGAATACAAAAGCCAGAGAAGAGTACGTAACAAATTAGGCGGTGGCTTAAGCGCGAAGAAATACTCAGCAAAGGTAAGATGATTGGCGTTTTACTTAGCATGTAAGCCAAAACTAAGTACACACACATCTGTTGTAAAAGGGAGATGACCAGTTCCATAGTGAACCTAACCTAGAATCAATGTTGTTATTGTATACCTAAGTAACCTCAAGATGCTTGGCTCAGATAGATAAGAACAGCTAAGTAAATGATGCTGCGCTGTGCTTTCTGAGTCTTAAAGTGACTTGGGTATAAAACAAAAAGAGCCTGCAATTGGCAGGCTCCTATCTTAGTCACTCAGATGTGACGAGTATTACGCTGTTTCTGATACGGCTTGTGGTTTCTCTTCGTCAGCCAGTTCAGTTTCACCTTTACCCTTAGAGGTTTTGATAACGTAACCTGTCACAGCTAGGGCAAACACAATACCTACGATAGTTGATAGTTGCATTGGCAGACCAAAACCTAGCGAGCTGTTGTTTAAGATGAACGTGACACATACCGTGGTCATGAAGATAGCTGGGATAGTGGTAATCCAGTGCAGCTTGTTGTGACGCAGTAGGTAAGCGGACGCAGTCCAAAGCATCATTACCGCTGTTGTTTGGTTTGCAAAACCGAAGTAGCGCCAGATAATGCCGAAGTCTACTTGAGTTAAGATACCGCCGATAACGAACAGTGGAAGTGCCATCAGTAGACGGTTACGTAGCGTTTTTTGTTCCATGTTGAAGTATTCAGCAAGGATCAAGCGGCTTGAACGGAACGCTGTATCGCCAGACGTAATTGGTAGGATAACCACACCCAGGAACGCAAGGATACCACCGAACACACCTAGCAGACCAAATGATGCGCTGTATACCACGTTACCAGGGCCACCGTTTTTCACAGCTTCTGATAGAGCGTCTAGAGAGCCGAAGAAAGACAGAGCGATAGCACACCAAATTAGCGCGATAACACCTTCACCAATCATTGCACCGTAGAATACGAAGCGACCGTTTTTCTCATTTTCCATACAACGCGCCATCAGTGGAGACTGAGTTGCGTGGAAGCCAGAGATAGCGCCACATGCGATAGTGATGAACAATGCAGGCCATAACGGCATGTCATTTGGGTTGAGGTTAGAGAACATGTCCGAAACTTGGAAGTCACCCATTACTGTGTGTTCGCTAGAGAAAGCAACGGCTGTCATTAGACCAACAGACATAAAGATAAGTAGGGCGCCAAACAGTGGGTAGAAACGACCAATGATTTTATCGACAGGAACAATCGTCGCAATGATGTAGTAAGCAAAAATAGCAATAACCATTGTAGTCATGCTTACGCTCAAGCTTGTTTGATCATTGATGAGGTTAGTAATCATGCCAGCAGGGGCTGAAACGAACACTACGCCAACTAGAAGCAATAGGACAATGGCAAAAATATTCATAAAGTGTTTTGCGCCATTACCTAGGTAGCGACCTGTAATGGTAGGTACAGATGCACCGCCGTTACGCACTGAAAGCATGCCTGAGAAGTAATCGTGTACTGCACCAGCAAAAATACAACCGACTACAATCCAAAGCATCGCCGCAGGACCGTATAGTGCCCCCATGATCGGGCCAAAAATTGGACCAACACCTGCGATGTTAAGTAGTTGAACTAGGTAAACTTTCTTTGTTGACATTGGAACGAAGTCAACACCGTCCGATTTGGTGTGAGCTGGCGTTTGGCGTTTTTCATTGATGCCGAAAATCTTCTCGACGAAAGCGCCGTAGATGAAGTATCCGCCGATTAGGGCTGCGACACAGGTTAGAAACCACATCATAGCAATTGTCCTTGGTCTTAGTTGGGTAGGGTAATTTTTTAATCTCAGGATGCATGTTATGCGTCACTTGTGTTAAATGCATTCGGTTAGTAGATGAGTGGTCGAATAGAGCACTGAGTGGTCGATATGCTGCTTGAGCGGTTTTTAAAAATGGCGAAAGGTTGATGACAGTCTTGAGCGGCTGATTTGAGTCATCAGTGGTTAAATCTGCAAGCTCAGCGGCAAGCGCCAATAATTAGTGGTAAGCTTATTTTTGAAAACAATTACTTAAGGAAGAACCATGAAAAAGGTAACGGTAGGTCTGGCACTGGCTTTACTTGTAGGATGCACAGCAACGACAGCAGATCTTGCCAAGTCGGGAGATTGGCATCAGATCGGATATCAAGATGGCATAACCGGACACACATCGCGCACGATGAGCGAGCTTCGTGAGTTGGGTAGTGTTAAGCAAAGTGACTACGACCAAGGTTATTTAGAAGGTTTACGTGAGTACTGTAATCCTGCTTTTGCGTATCAAATGGGGTTATCTGGTCAGTATTACGAAGGGGTTTGTGAAGGTACTGAGCAAGCGCAAAAATTCCGCATGGAATGGCAACGTGGTTGGAATGAATACTCAAATTAATAGTCAATAAAGCCGTTGTTACACTGTCTGCATCACATAAATGTGGCAAAATCTTCCTTATTAAACTATGTTCATATTGCTTGATAGTGAGCACAGAAAAAAAGGAATCACATTATGTCAACGCAAATGGCTGGTGGCTGGAGTCCATTTCATGAACTCACAGCAGAGAATAAAGAAGTATTTGCTAAAGGTATCGAGGGGTTTGTCGGTGTCAAATACTCCCCTTTGGTTGTGGCTACTCAAGTCGTAGCCGGACAAAACTATGCGTTTTTCTGTAATGCAGAAGTTGTCTACCCTGGAGCACAACCATACCCAGCAATGGTTCATATGTTCAGTGACCTTGAAGGTAAAGTCGGTATTACTCACATTGAACGATTGAACTACTAAATTGAGCCAAAAAGGCGCCTGACTTTTAAATAAGTGAGGCGCTTTATTGATTAAGATTGATTAGTTTGCGCGATCACGACTTTTCTTAAATATCCTTGCTTGGCGTTCAGTTGCTCAGTCGCGCTTTCTCTATCCAGCCCGGTTAAAATCATCAAAATCGCTAACTTGGCGTCGTAGTCCGTTTCTTTGAGCGCCGTTTTAGCCTCTTGGTTAGTACAATCTGTTGCTTGCATAACAATACGAGCCGCTCTTGCAACTAGCTTTGCATTCGTCGCTTTCACATCTACCATTAAGTTCTGATAACTTTTGCCTAGGCGAATCATGCTTGCGGTAGTGAGCATGTTCAGTACGAGTTTTTGTGCCGTCCCTGATTTTAAGCGAGTGGATCCCGTTAACGCTTCAGGTCCAACAACGGGGCTAATCGCAATATCAGCAATATCTGCAATCGGAGAGTCAGGGTTACAAGATAGTGCTACAGTGGTGGCACCAAGCTCGTTCGCATACTCTAAGCCACCAATCACGTAAGGTGTTCGTCCACTTGCCGCAATACCAACGACGACATCGCGTTGTGTTAGCGTATTCTCTTTAAGATCTTGCTCGCCCAATGCTGGGTCGTCCTCCGCCCCTTCTTTTGCACGGAACATTGCCTCTTTTCCACCGGCAATAATACCAACGACCATCTCTGGATCTGTGCCAAAAGTTGGTGGGCATTCTGAAGCGTCCAAAACGCCAAGTCGACCACTGGTACCCGCACCGATGTAAAACAACCGACCTCCGACCTTAAATGCTTCCGTGATCTTATCAACGGCTTCAGCGATCTCAGGCAATACTTTTTCAACGGCAAGAGGAACGAGTTTGTCCTGTTGGTTGATGCGTTGAACAATATCGAGAGAAGGCAGCAAGTCGATGTCCATGGTGTCTGGGTTTCGCCCTTCAGATACCAGATGGGATAAAGCTGCGATAAGTGCATCGTTTGTCATAATGAATTAAGCCTTTTTGTTTAGGATCTATTGCCCTTAATTTTTTGAATAGAGTACACCCAGTGAAGCGAGACGACTTGCCCCCGTAACTTCCGGTAAGTTGCTAGGGAGGCCGTGAATATGGCGCTGCGCAAGCCAAGCAAACGCCATTGCTTCCATGTAATCGCCATCAACGCCTTTTTCTGCCGTTGTCGCAACGCTCCATTGTGGCAATAACTTGGCTAGTCGCTGCATCAAAAGTGGGTTTCTTGCTCCACCGCCACAGACCAATAGTTGAGGTGTGATGCCATGAGAAAACTTGTCGACTTCGTTGGCAATGGTAATTGCAGAATACTCGCAAAGTGTACGTTGTACGTCTTCGATTGGTAAATTGTGATGGGCCAGTTGTTGATGCAGCCAGTCAATATTGAACAGTTCTCGCCCGGTACTTTTAGGGGCAGGCATGGCGAGGTAAGCTTCTTTGAGTAATTGAGTCAACAAAGTAGCGTTTACCGTTCCTTTAAGTGCAAATTGTGCATCTTCGTCGAAGCTTTGCCCAGTATGCAGCGCACACCATGCGTCCATCAACATATTGCCCGGGCCTGTGTCATAGCCAATGACTGGTTGTTCTGGATGCAGTACCGAGATATTGGCAATGCCTCCAATGTTAAGTACCACAGTTGTGGAATCCTGCATCGCAAAAATGCTTTTATGGAAAGCAGGGACGAGTGGGGCACCTTGTCCACCTAGCGCCATGTCTTTACGACGAAAATCCGCTACCGTATCAATGCCTGTCTTGACCGCGATAATGTTGGCATCGCCCAATTGAGTGGTAAACGGCAAGTTTCCGGTAGGCTGATGGAACACTGTTTGACCGTGATTACCAATCGCACGAATTTGCTCTGCGACGTAACCAGACTTATTGAGCAGCTGTAACACGGCATCTGCAAATAGGTGGCCGAGCTGGTGGTCAAGTTCACCTATGGCTTTTAAATTTGTTGCTTGACCGGTACAAACAGATAACAGCATGTCTTTTAGTGCTGCGGGCATTGGGTAGTCGTCGTGCGCAATCAGACGAACGTGCTCATCGCTTATTTCAACTAGAGCGGTATCAACACCATCCATACTCGTTCCAGACATCACACCAATGTACAGTTCGTTAAATTTCATAGCCGATCTCGTCAATTCTTCATTCACTTATTGTAAAGCAAATCTGAAGCGAATAACCTCATCGAATACGAGATATTCAGCCGATTTTGAGGAGAAAACATGGGACCGTTATGGGTTGACGTTGCGGGGTATGAACTGACCGCTGAAGACAAAGAAATCTTGGAGCATCCTACGGTTGGTGGCTTAATTCTATTTGCTCGCAACTATCATGATAGCGAACAGCTTCAAGCACTTACTCAATCCATCCGAAAGGCGGCTAAGCGCCCGTTTTTGATCGGTGTGGATCAAGAAGGCGGCCGAGTGCAGCGCTTTCGTGAAGGTTTCTCATTAATTCCTGCTGCTGATGAGTACGCTAAACATCAAAATGGCGAAGAGCTTGCTCGTATGGGCGGTTGGTTAATGGCAGCAGAGCTGATTGCCCATGATATTGATTTAAGCTTTGCCCCGGTACTTGACCAAGGCCATCAATGTAAAGCGATCGGTAACCGTGCATTCGGTGAAGATGCCGATACCATTCTTCGCTATAGCACTGCTTATATGCAAGGAATGAAGAGTGTTGGCATGGCAACGACAGGCAAACACTTCCCTGGACATGGTGGCGTGATTGCAGACTCACATCTAGAAACACCATACGACGAGCGCAGTGATATTTTTGAACAAGATATGGCGATCTTCAAAGCGCAAATTGATGCCGGTATTTTAGATGCCATGATGCCTGCTCACGTGATTTTCCCACATTATGATGCTCAACCAGCCAGCGGTTCTGAATACTGGTTAAAACAGGTTCTGCGTCAGCAATTGGGTTTTAAAGGTTTGGTTTTTTCGGATGACTTGACCATGGAAGGCGCTGCGATTATGGGCAGCCCAGCCGAGCGAGGTGCTCAAGCATTGAGAGCTGGCTGCGATATGTTGTTAATGTGTAATAAACGAGAAGCGCACGTTGAAGTATTAGACAACTTACCGGTTTCAACCGTGCCACTCGCGGATGGATTACTGAAAAAACAGTCATTTTCTCCAAGCGAACTTAAGCTATCTCAAGAGTGGAAAGCGGCGAGTGAAGCGATGAAACGCTTGACTAGCTAAACCTCTTGTAAAAGATTCAAAACAGCGATTAGAAGCCAAAGTTAATTATGCTTTGGCTTTTTATTTAACTGTAAACTTTAATTTACAATAAATGTTTTTTATTCTGTACGCTTGTTTTTCTTTTTTAGCCTGTTATCTTGTCGTTAAAGCTTAGTTGTCTCACCAAGGGTTTGGTTGGGTGTAAAAATAAATATACAGGTTAGAGTTATGCAGAAAAGTGAGTTGAGCAATATTAATATTATCGAAGAACAGGTTCTTATTACTCCGGAGGAACTAAAAACCAAGCTTCCTTTGAGTGAAAAAGCACGTCGCTTTATTCAAGAGTCTCGTCAAACTATCGCTAATATTATTCACAAGAAGGATCACCGCCTGCTTGTTGTATGCGGTCCATGTTCTATCCACGACGTAGAAGCGGCGAAGGATTACGCAAAGCGCCTTAAAGCACTCTCTGAACAACTAAGTGACCAACTGTATATTGTTATGCGTGTTTACTTTGAGAAGCCGCGCACCACGGTCGGCTGGAAAGGCCTGATCAATGACCCACACCTAGACGGCAGTTTCGATATTGAACACGGTCTGCATGTTGGACGCGAACTTCTGGTGGAGCTGGCAGAGATGGAAATCCCGCTCGCGACTGAGGCTCTAGACCCAATTAGCCCACAATACTTGGCGGATACTTTTAGCTGGGCAGCCATCGGTGCTCGTACGACGGAGTCACAAACTCACCGTGAAATGGCAAGCGGCCTGTCTATGCCAATCGGTTTTAAGAATGGCACGGATGGCAGTTTGGCAACCGCAATCAACGCGATGCAAGCTGCGTCCTCTAGCCACCGTTTTATGGGAATTAATCGTGAGGGACAAGTCGCACTATTAACCACCCAGGGCAATGCTAATGGACATGTGATCTTACGTGGCGGCAAGCAAACTAACTACGATTCGGTATCAGTCACTGAGTGTGAGCAAGAGATGGCGAAATCTGGTCTTGATGCTTCATTAATGGTGGATTGCAGTCACGCCAACTCACGTAAAGATTACCGTCGCCAGCCATTAGTCGCGGAGGATGTGATTCATCAAATCCGTGAAGGCAATAAATCTATTATCGGTCTTATGATTGAAAGCCATATCAATGAAGGAAATCAATCTTCTGACGTAGCTCTTGAAGAGATGAAATACGGTGTATCTATCACTGACGCATGTATCAATTGGGATTCAACTGAGGCACTATTACGTCATGCACATGAAGAGCTAGTGCCTTTCTTAGAAAATCGTCTAAAGGCTAATTAATACAGGATTTAAGGAACATCAATGGCAGTTGAACTTAACGCATTACGCGATCAGATTGATGCAGTCGACAAGCAAATGTTGGAGCTATTGGCTCAGCGTTTAGCGCTCGTAGAGAAAGTTGGGGAAGTAAAAAGCGAACATGGTTTGCCAATTTATGCTCCAGACCGCGAAGCGGCGATGTTAGCTTCTCGTCGCGCTGAAGCTGAAAAAATGGGAATTCCTCCACAGCTTATTGAAGATATTCTGCGTCGAACAATGCGTGAGTCTTATGCCAGCGAGAAAGATTCCGGTTTTAAGTGTTTGAACCCTGATTTACGCTCAGTTGTTATTATTGGTGGTAATGGTCAATTGGGTGGCCTGTTTGGGCGTATGTTCAAATTGTCGGGCTACCAGGTCAAAGTTCTCGGCAGTAAAGACTGGGATCATGCGGACGAGATTCTAGACAACGCGGGTTTAGTCGTGGTCACGGTGCCGATTCATCTAACGGAAGGGGTGATCGAAAAACTGGGGAACTTGCCGCAAGACTGTATTCTGTGTGACCTGACTTCTATCAAGTCGAAGCCTCTGCAAGCAATGTTGAATGTGCACCAAGGTCCTGTGGTTGGTTTACACCCAATGTTTGGCCCAGATGTTCCGAGCCTTGCCAAGCAGGTTATTGTGTACTGTGATGGCCGTGGTCACGAGCATTACCAATGGCTATTGCAACAGTTTGGGATTTGGGGCGCAAGCTTGTGCCAAATCGATGCACAAGAGCACGATCATGGCATGACGTTGATTCAGGCGCTGCGCCACTTCACGTCGTTTGCTTACGGTATGCACCTTAGCAAAGAGAATCCGAACATCGATCAGTTGTTGAAGTTAAGCTCGCCAATCTACCGCCTTGAATTGGCGATGGTGGGACGACTGTTTGGTCAGGATCCGAACTTGTACGGTGATATCATTTTCTCTTCTCAAGAGAATATCGATATGATCAAGCGATTCCATCAGCGTTTAGGTGATGCGGTAGCGATTCTGGATAGCAGAGACAAAGCGCGATTCATCGAAATCTTTAAGCAGGTGAGTGATTGGTTTGGTACTTATTCTCAACAATTTATGAATGAGAGCCAAAACTTACTCAAACAGGCGAATGATAATATTCATCGCGGCTAATCACGGGTCATTTAGCCGTGCAGAGTCCGAAACAAAAAGAGCAGCGTAAGCTGCTCTTTTTCGTGTTGATGGACAAATCAGTTCGTCGCAGTATTACTCGTATCTTCACTTGATACTGTGTTGATACTGGTATCGCGATAGGGTGAATTGGTTAAATTGACTTGTAGACGTACAACGTTATCAATCAATTGAACCAAAGGTCCCCATTTCACTTTTTTCTCTTTTTCAAAGACGTCATTGAAGTTTTCTGGCGTCCACTCCATTAAGTATTGAGGGTTGAGTGCTCGTCCGAGGAAGCGTACTTCATAGTGCAAGTGTGGCCCTGTGGAGTTGCCAGAGTTACCGCATTGAGCAATGATGTCGCCTTTACTAACAAACTGACCGCTTTTCACTTTGAAGCGTTGTAGATGAGCAAAGGAGCTCATAAAGCCAAATGAGTGACGAATGGTGACATAGTTACCATAACCACGATTGCTCGGGCGAACGGTTTCCACCACACCGTCAGCCGGTGCCAGGATCTCTTCTCCTCTTTTACAAGTCAGATCGATACCAGTATGAACATGTCTCTTACCTGAAATCGGATTAATACGACTGCCGTAAGAAGAAGAAATACGTTGGTATGTGACTGGACTGTCATTTGGTATCAAACGGAACATCGTCGCTCGAACAGCAGAATCGATAGCGGCTGCGTCAATTCGCTCCTCTAACCCCATGCTGTTCTCATCGATCATCAACTCTTCGTCTGCGAGACCTAAAACCGATTCAACGTCGAATACCCGTTTGCCCAATAGCTGAATTTGATTGTTTTTGTCAGTCAAAGACTGGGAAAGTGAATGATTGGTATCAAGCTGCTCTTCGTAAAGAGCCGTCACTTCGGCCTTTTCACTTTCCAGTTTGGCGATGATTTGTGTTAGTTCGTCTTTATTGTGCATCTGCTGCTGATTAAGGTACCACGCGCCACAAACGACGGCGGGTAATGCCAATACTGAAGCAAATACTGCTAGGACCGAACTGCGGCCCAAATAGAACTGCTGATCGCCGTCTTTCGTCGGGATCTGCATGATGATTTTTTTAGACATAGTTATTGTTACTTAAATAGGCGTTCATTTATTTTTCTCCTAAAAACCAGAGAGGTGCTCTAACTCTCGATTCAGAAGGTCGTTATTGCCTACATTCAATTCTATAAATCGTTTTAGTTGGCTAATGCTTTCGATGTCTATCTTAGCGATCTTCAACCTCACCTCACACTTAGAGACATTCACAATTTGCGCTTTTAACGTAATCACTTGTTCGGATTGATCAAATGAAAAAGTCACATGGACTGGAAGGGTTGGATCCAAAGCCTCAGTCTCTTCCACTTTCATGAGTAAACCATGCAAGGAAAGATCTTGAATCCTAGCTTCAATTACCAAGTCACGTTGTTCTATCTTAGCTGGAGCTTGATGGAGAATACGTGAAAAGCGTCGTCTCTCTGTCATATGAATATTCTCGTCAGGTCGTCAAACAGAATTGAATAGTATATCAATACGAACAAAAAATGTTCGATTGTTGTTTGAAAAGTGTCGAGGTCGCTACAGAGTGACGTAAGTGCTATGTCATGTTCTTAACGAACGAGACGGGCTAATGAGCTCTTTTTATAACAAAGAAAACAAAGGCCGCTATGATAGCGGCCTTTGTACAAATTACAATCAAACTTTGTGGGTTGCGATTACTTCGCAATACGCTTGTATTTGATACGGTGTGGTTCTGCGGCTTCAGGACCCAATGTTTTCTTCAACCAATCCATGTACTCTGTGTAGTTACCTTCGTAGAAGTTAACTTGGCCTTCGTCACGGTAGTCAATGATGTGGGTTGCGATACGGTCAAGGAACCAGCGGTCGTGCGAGATAACCATTGCACAACCAGGGAACTCTAGTAATGCTTCTTCTAGAGCACGCAGTGTTTCAACGTCAAGGTCGTTGGTTGGTTCGTCGAGTAGCAACACGTTGCCGCCCGCTTTAAGAAGCTTCGCAAGGTGGACACGGTTACGCTCACCCCCCGATAGTTCACCAATAATCTTTTGTTGGTCACTGCCTTTAAAGTTAAAGCGTGAACAGTATGCACGAGCTGGGATTTCGAAGTTGTTGATCTTAATGATATCAGCACCTTCAGAGATCTCTTGGAATACGGTTTTAGAATCGTCCATGCTGTCACGGAACTGATCGACAGATGCTAGTTTTACTGTATCGCCCATCTCAATTGTGCCCGAGTCTGGTTGTTCAGTACCACTTAACATCTTGAATAGCGTCGATTTACCTGCGCCGTTAGCACCGATGATACCAACAATTGCACCTTTAGGGATGCTGAATGACAGGTCATCAATTAGAACTCGACCGTCAAATGACTTGGTCAGGTTCTTCACTTCAATAACCTTATCACCTAGACGCTCACCTGGTGGGATAAATAGTTCATTGGTTTCATTACGTTTTTGATGATCAGAGCTTTGCAGTTCTTCAAAGCGAGCCATACGTGCTTTTGACTTCGCTTGACGACCTTTAGGGTTTTTACGTACCCACTCAAGCTCTTTCTCGATAGTCTTTTGGCGAGCACTCTCTTGGGAGGCTTCTTGTTGTAGACGAGCGTCTTTTTGCTCCAGCCATGAGGTGTAGTTGCCTTCCCATGGGATACCTTCACCACGGTCCAGTTCTAAGATCCAGCCCGCAGCGTTATCTAGGAAGTAACGGTCGTGGGTGATGGCTACTACGGTACCAGTGTAATCCACTAAGAAGCGCTCTAGCCAAGCCACTGATTCTGCATCTAGGTGGTTGGTAGGTTCATCAAGCAGTAGCATGTCTGGCTTAGAAAGTAGCAAGCGACAAATAGCCACACGGCGGCGTTCACCACCTGATAGGTGCGCAATTTTTTGGTCCCATTCAGGTAAACGAAGTGCGTTTGCCGCACGCTCAAGCGCATTTTCTAGGTTGTGGCCATCTTTCGCTTGGATAAGGGCTTCTAGCTCGCCTTGCTCTTTTGCAAGTGCGTCGAAGTCTGCATCTGGTTCAGCGTATGCTGCGTAGACTGCGTCCAAACGTTTCAGAGCGTCAGCAACGTCAGCAACCGCTTCTTCAACAACTTCACGAACGGTTTTTGATTCGTCTAATACTGGTTCCTGAGGTAGGTAACCTACGTTTAGACCAGGTTGTGGACGCGCTTCACCGTCGATATCCGTGTCGATACCTGCCATGATACGTAGCAGTGTGGATTTACCTGCACCGTTCAGACCTAAAACACCGATTTTCGCACCAGGGAAGAAGCTCAGAGAGATGTCTTTAAGAATTTGACGCTTAGGTGGCACAATTTTGCTCACCCGCGACATGGTATATACGTATTCAGCCATTGCCGATCGTTCCTAAATTAACTGTCATTCAAACCCATCATTTTATACCAAGTGCTTTGTTTTTGTTACCGCATTGCAAGAATTTCCCTAACGAATGGATTTCTTATTTTGAGCTGACCGGAAACTTACACGGTTAGGGTATACACTTTTGTTATTCGTTAAGAATGACGAAGTGTTTTCTATGCGAGTTAGAAACGCTTTGTCTCCATCGTCTTAAAAGTTTGACGAGTACAATTTTTAATACACTAAGTTGCTTTACATGGACATCTGCATTCTGTGTAAATAGATGCATGTGTGAAAATTGCCTTAACATCACATGAACTCTAACAAAACTAGGCTTTAGGGCAGTATATGTCTGGGGAAAATGACACAAATGAGATTCAACGTATCTGAATTGGCTAAAAACGTATGCTGCGCCGCCGCGTTGTGTGCTATGAGTTTGAGTGCTAATGCCGCGCTGAGTTTGGAAAAGCAGCGCGAAGTATATGAGCAAGCTCAAGATTTATTAGATAAAAATGACATCGACGGATACCTTTCGATTCGTCCTAAAATTTCTGACTATCCACTAACGCCTTATGTGGATTACCGCACTTTTATTAGACAGTTACCGGAAAAGTCACCACAACAGGTGAACGAGTTTATTTCTGAGCACGAGTCTTTTCCATTTTCTCGTCGAGTTCGCGCTCCATACCTCAATCATCTTTATAAGCAAAAAGATTGGAAAACCATTACTGAGTTTCAAAAAGTCATTCCTAGTGGTGAGCGTTACCAATGTATTTTCTACGTCGCTCAATTAAAGCAAGGCAAGAAAGTCGCGGCGTTTAAAGGGGCTGAACATATGTGGTTACGTGGCATCAGCATTGCTGATGAGTGTGACCCATTATTTGAAGCATGGGACAAGGCGGGTGAGCGTACCGATGAACTGATTCTACAGCGTATGTTACTGGCGTTTGATGCTCGTAATGGCGGTTTGATGAGTTACTTGCTCAAACTGCCTAAATCAGCGCAGGCAAAGCAACAAGCCAAAGAAATGAAAGCGTTGTTTGATAATCCTTCAAGTGTTGCGGAATTCGCGAAGAAAAAACCTGCGAATGATTTTAATCGAGCGCAAAGTGAATATGCGTTAGAAAAGTTGGCTCGTATGAACACTAGCCAAGCTCAAGGTGCGTACGATGCTGTCATTAAAGGACAGAAGTTTTCTCCAGAAAAAGCGCAAGAACTTGCCGACTATATTGCATTTCGATTGACTCGTACGGAGTCTGAGTCATTAGCTAAATGGCGCGATGATAAAACGAAAACCAGTCAGTACTTACCGTTGATTGAAACACGTATCCGCTTAGCGATTCAAAATGCAGATTGGAAAGGCGTACAAGAGTGGATTGCTGTTCTAAATAAAGAAGAACAAGCCACGCTACGCTGGCAATATTGGCTTGGAAGAAGTGAAATAGCGTTAGGTGATGACATCGCGGGGAAACAGCGTTTAGCAACTCTGCTTGGACAACGAAACTTCTACAGTGTGGCTGCCGCCAATGCAATCGGACAATCAATCAAATACCCAACGCATACGGTTAAGTTGGATAAGAAAGTTGTTCAACCCTATCAAGACTCGCTAGCTCGTATCGAAGAGTTGATCGCGACGGATAAAATCGCAGCAGCGAAGAGTGAATGGGCACACTTACTGCGCCGCGTAGGAAAAGATGAAAAGGCGATGTTGGCGGCTTATGCATCATTTAAACGTTGGCATCACCTAACGGTGACCGCGAGTATTCAAGCGCAGATGTGGGATAATATCGAACTTAGGTTCCCAATAGCACACCGCTGGTGGTTTAACTTTTATGCGAAAAAGCACAACATTGATCCCGTCACGATGATGTCTCTCGCTCGACAGGAAAGTGCGTTAGATGTTGAAGCCCGCTCTCCAGTTGGCGCTCGTGGTCTTATGCAGATCATGCCTGCGACGGCGAAGTACACGGCACGTAAATATAAGTTGAGTTATCAAGGTACGCAGGATCTCTACAATGTAGGAAAAAATATCGAAATTGGTAGCCATTATTTGCAAGGTTTATTAGAGGATTACGATAATAATCGTATTTTTGCTCTTGCTGCTTATAATGCAGGTCCTAACAGAGTAAAAACGTGGCGAGAGCGTACCCAAGGAAAAGTGGATGCTTATGCCTTTATTGAGGCAATTCCATTTAAAGAGACGCGCGGTTATGTACAAAACATCTTGATGTTTGAAACATACTATCGTGATCTTTTGGGTATCGATGGCGCGTTCTTGAATCAACATGAGATCAATACCAAGTATTGAGTGAGGTAACTTGATGTCGCACGAACCCGAGTACAAAGACTGGCAACAGATTATTGAGCTAATTCGAACAAGTATGGGCACCCAGCAAGATGACATGCTGTTAACTATGCTGATGTCACGTGATGAGAGAGAGTCATTAATATCACGCGTTAATATAATTAACGAACTTCTTAAAGGAGAATTATCTCAACGTCAGATCAGTCAGATGCTTGGTGTGGGCATTGCCACCATTACTCGTGGCTCTAACGAACTAAAGTCGAAATCTGATGAAGAAAAAGACAAGTTGAAAGTCTTGTTAGAACAAGTTGCGGTATCTAAGTAGACAGTATATCCAATTTGCTTTTAGGCCTTGGTGTTACAAGTGACTAAGATAACGTATTACAAAGGGCGGAAATATCCGCCCTTTTGCGTATCTAGAGACTAGGCTGAGTGTTATAAATTTGAAGGAAAATGCTCAGGGTTTGTGAATGGAATTAAAGCCAGAATCAAGGCTTGGTGATAGACCGAGCTTCGAGTTAGCTGGTTTTGGGTTAGCAGGCTAATAGCGCCACCTTTCTGTTTGATATTATCAGTACCAAACACTTCGTCCATTACATCTCCCAATTCATTCGCATCCTTGAGTTTTTCCAAGACTTTTGGCGGCAACATTAAGCTTGCAGAACGAGATTCACCGCGGTGAGTCTCTGATTCAACCACCATCCAAGCAAACGTCACGTTTGCTGCAATTCCCGCTTCGAGACCGACATAGTAATCCGCGTTTGGCATCTCTACTTTTGCGTTTTTAACGCGGTTTAGCGCACCACGATGAGTTTCTTCATTCGTCATGGGCTGATCTGCGACCTCACTCGGTACACTGACGCCAACGAAGTTGAATTCTTGATGCGGAAATGCATTACGAAATGCACTTTGAACTGCATTAATTTTGGCTGGGTTTAGCGATGCGATTACGACTTTTTGGGTTGCCATGATCTTTTTACTCACTGGTGTCTATTAACTCAATTTTACTTGCGTAGGCTTTACGTTCTCACTCGGGTAACAGCCTAATACTTTCAAGTGCTTAGTGATTTTTGTTAGCTCTTCAAGTGCCTGTTGCATTTCTGTAGAAGCAAGATGTGATGTCAAGTCTACGTAGAACATCTCTTCCCACGGGTTCCCCATAATTGGGCGTGATTCCAGCTTGGTCATATTGATGCCGTAACGTTGCAGCACTAATAGTGTTTCAACCAATGAGCCTGCCTCTTGGGAGGTCGACATGATCAATGTGGTTTTTGCTGGAATCTGAGTAGAAACTTCAACCGGTTTACGAGCAACCACGATAAAGCGAGTATGGTTTTCGGTTTGGTTTGCGATGTTGCCTTGAATTGCTTGCAAGCCATATAGCTTACCGCTTGATGCATTACCAATTGCAGCTACATCATCACGATCCATCTCTTGGACTTTCTGCATTGCATCTGCTGTGCTCGCGCAGGACTCCAGCTTTACTCCTTTCATACGGCTTAAAAACTCACTGCACTGTTGGTGTGGCTGAGGGTGAGAATACAGCGTTTTAATATCTTCCAGACGAATGTCTTTTTTCGCAACCAAGCAGTGTTCGATTGGTTGAGTTAGCTCTCCAACGATGTAAAGCGTCGTGTGTTGTAGTAAGTCATACACTTCATTAATAGAGCCTGAGCTGGTGTTTTCGATTGGCAGAACGCCATAATCAGCATGGCCAGATTCAACCGTTTGAGTCACTTCTTTAAAGTGCTCGCAGTTGAGCTCGATAAGCTCCGTATTTTTACGACTGAAGTATTCGCGACTTGCCAAGTGCGAATAAGAGCCTTTGGCTCCTAAAAAAGCGACGCGAGCGAGTGGCTTACGGCTTTGCTGTGGGTTAACGAGATTTTGCAGATAACTTTGTTGAAGCAGAACTGAGTCTTCAATGATGGTATGGAAAAGCTTGGTGATGTACTGCGCGTCAAGTTCGTATTTATCTTGGCCATTAGAAATCAGCTTGACCAATAATTGCTGTTCACGGACGGCGTCGCGAACAGGCTTTGAGGTTTGTACTTTGCTTTTGGCTACTTCAATGCTGAGTTTACGGCGCTCAGACAATAAGCTGAGAAGTTGGTCATCCAACTCATTCAAGCGTAAACGAATTTCTTCGAGGGAAATAGGTTGGTCAGTCATCAATTCTTTCCTTATAAAAAAGCCTCCCGATTTGGGAGGCTTTCTGTTTGTTTTTGACTTTTCTTTCACAAACGAGTTCGCCCCTCCAACTATGGGAGGAAAAAGAAGTCAAAAATAAACAGTGAGGTTAAATGCATAAATAGTGCTTAATTTATGAGTGTTTAAACACAATAAGCAAGGCTGGGGAGAGCGTCAAGCAAAAAAATAGCGCCTTTCGGCGCTATTTCCTCAATCTGTTCAGTTTACTCTTCTTCTTCCACTAGCTCAGGCTTACTTGCACGTCGAGCTTCAGGTTTGTGGGTCAGCTTGTTCAATTGTCGTTCTAGTTTTTGCTCCACTTCGTTGATAGCTGCGTAAAGATCTTCGTGAGTTGCTGAGGCAATGAGCTGGCCTTTAGGAACTTTGATAACCGCTTCGAATTTCTTCTGTTTGTTTGGTTCCTCACTGAAAGTTGCTTGGCAACCAATTAGGTCTACTTGCCATTTCTCCAGTTTTTTAAATTTGCTCTCAATATGAGCTCGGATTGCAGAGGTGATTTCGATGTTTTTGCCAGTGATATTCATTGTCATAAGTGTTTTTCCTCTGTTGCATCCCTCATGGGTTGAGTTCAGATTACCGCTTTAAGTATAAAAAAATGTGATTCAGATCATTATTTTGCTCGGGTTTTTTATGATGAAAAATGAATGTGATCTCACTCAAGAACTTCTGAGATTTATCGTGAAATTGCTTGTTATCGGTTAGTAAATCCGTAGATTGGATAGAGTACTCAGCTGAAAACGGCCTCGTTTTTAGGGAAGTTTTACGGCCTAATATTTGAGGTGGTTAAAATTTAACTACACGTAAGGTGTGATGACGATCACTGAGTCTTTCCAATGAATCCATTTAAAAAGCCGCTTACTGTACAAGCGGCTTTTTACTGTCTGGAATTTGGCTGACTTTTCGTAGCGGTATCATGAAAATGGGGTCTTTTGGGGCTAGTGAAACCCTTTCTAGACTTTTGACTTGGTCCAAACTTTCTAGTTGTTTGTATATTATGTAGTAGCGATTAATGCTTGTGACGTACCCAACCGTTGAGCTTAAACTTTTCCGCATAACGACTTCCACGTTATTAAACCAAACATTAGGATCGTAACCTTGTTGGGCTGCACGCTTACGAATACGCTCTACATTGCCGGGGCCCGCATTGTAAGCCGCCAATGTAAAGTAGAGTTTATTTTGTGCAGTAATATCAGGATCACTGAAGTACTGCTTACGCAAAAAAGCTAAGTATTTCACTCCAGCATGAATGTTGTTTTCTAATTGTCGAACATTTTTGATATTGATATTCGGATCTTGAGCGGTGCTGGGTAGGACTTGCATTATGCCAACTGCACCTCGGCTTCCAACTAGGTCGTTATTAAATCCTGATTCCTTGTAAGCGATTGCAGCGATCAGTAAATAGTCGATATCGTATTTCTCACCATAGCGTGAAAATAGCGCCGCGAGTTTTTCTAGTTGAGCAATTTTCTTAGGGTTAAGAGCTCTGTTCAACCATCCCGTGTTATCGATGTATTTACCGTAAATAACGTTACCGAGTAGTGTCCCAGAGCGAGACTTCTGGATGAACTTATTCACGACGGCTTTTAATTTGGGACTATTTTCTCGCATTGCCCAAGCAATTTTGCCATTTTTGCGGATAGGGATTTTTTTGTGCACCCGAATATCATCCATCACTTTCAGCCAAAGCTTGGCTTTATGGCTATCGAGAACAATGGCTTTGACGTAACCATTGTTGAGCATTCCGACCAGCTCATAATCTTGAAGTGTTTCTTCAATAAAGTGCACGATAACAGGCGGTAAGCCTTTTTTGTTTAGTTTCTTATTTAGTGTCTGAATGCTTTCAAAGTAGCTAGAGCTGGCGCGCACCCAAATCTCTTTGCCGCTCAGTTGTTCGATTTTCGTCATCGTTGGTGTGCTTTTGTTTGTCACTACCCACTCATGAATGTCAGTGAGAATGGGTGAACTGAACTCCACTTTCTGTTTGCGCGTGTCGGTAATAGTCAGGTTGGCGACAACTAAGTCACCTGAACCGTTTTCTAAAGCTGGCAGTAGCTGGTCGCGGGCAACAGGAATAATTTGTACGTTAAGTTTTGGTTTGAGTTTACGAAGGTCTTTTTCGAAATGCGCCAGCAATTCCGCGCCTATGCCTTTTGGTGTGCCGCCCTCAATGTAGTAAAAGCCTAAATCAGCAGAAACTAAGACGCGCAGTACATTCTTCTCCTTGATGACATCGAGGTCTCCGGTATAAGGAGGCTGTTTGAGCGGCGAGATTTGCAGTGCGCAAACGGAAGTAGACAATAGGAGCAGCATAACTGCGCAAAGCTTAGATATCGTCACGTTCACATCCTTTTTATAAAGGGGGGAGGAGAACTTTAAGCATATGTGGAGCTAGGAAGATCATCAAGAAAGGGCTGAATACACTATTGAGAGTAATAAAAAACCGCCACGGTAAAAACGGTGGCGGTTCAGTTTAAAGCAAGTTCAATTACTTCACAGGGTTGAGCTCTATAAGCTTTTCAGTTCTTGCTACGGCGTCTTCCAAACCAAGTTGCTTGTAGGCCTCTAGCTGGATAGTCAGTGACTTACGTGCAGCTTCTGTGTCTGGATACGCTTTTTGTAGCTCTTGGCTGCGATTAATAGCAGCGACCCAAGCTTCACGGCGAAGGTAGAAGTCAGCAGTCGCTAAATCATAGTTCGCTAGACGGTTTTTCAGCGCAACCATACGTTTTTGTGAATCTTCTGCATATGGGCTATTCGGGTAGCGTTGAAGTAGTTTTTTGAAGTCATCAAACGCTTTTTTTACCGGTTCAGGATCGCGATCGCTTCGATCTACGCTGAATAAATCATGCATAAAGTTACGATCTTGCGCCATGTGGCTTAGACCTCGCATGTACAGCACCCAATCCATCTTTTCATGGGTTGGGTTTAAACGCATAAAGCGAGAAATGGTTGCCAAGCCCAAAGCAAGGTCGTCGTTTTTGTAGTACGCATAGATTAGGTCAAGCTGCACCTGTTCAGAGTAGGCACCGAATGGGTAACGTGAGTCTAATGCTTCCAGTTTCTCAATTGCAGAAAGCCAATTACCACTTTGAAGAGAAATCTGTGCGTCTGCATACAGTTCCGAAGGCGGCACATCAGGAACGATTTCTTCTTTGCTTGCACATCCAAACAGAAGGGATACCGCTAAAAGGCCTGTTAAAGTCTGACGTTTCATATCAGGAGTCTGTTCCTTGAATCTAAATATTTCTTAAGCTGCCGTTACTTTCTTTCCAGTAACAGATACAATGACGTAATAGTCTATTTTTTCACAGTCGTGAGCATTAGTCTCACAGTTTTTAAAAAAGTTCGATATGGCTCAGCAGATTGTATTAACAAATACCGTAAAAGATAGCCAGTTAGGTCAACGTTTAGACCAAGCTATCGCCGAATTATTCGCGGACTTCTCTCGCTCGCGCCTAAAAGAGTGGCTGCTTGATGGGAAAGTTCAAGTTGATGGTGAAGTTGTCACTAAACCTCGTACCAAAGTAATGGGTGGCGAGGAAATTACATTGCAAGCCGAGTTAGAAGATGAAGAACGCTGGGAAGCGCAAGATATCCCGCTAGATATCGTCTATGAAGATGAAGATATTATCGTTATCAACAAACCTCGTGACTTTGTGGTTCATCCGGGCGCTGGTACGCCTGATGGCACTGTACTTAATGCGTTGTTGCATCATTACCCTGATATTGCAGAAGTACCTCGTGCAGGTATCGTGCACCGTTTGGATAAAGACACAACGGGTTTGATGGTGGTGGCGAAAACTGTTCCTGCACAAACTCGTCTGGTTCGCGCACTGCAAAAACGTAATATTACTCGTGAGTACGAAGCGATCGCTATTGGTCGTATGACTGCGGGCGGTAAAGTGGATCAACCGATTGGTCGTCACTCTACTAAGCGCACGCTTATGGCGGTAGCACCAATGGGCAAACCAGCAGTAACGCACTACCGTGTTGCTGAACGCTTCCGCGAACACACGCGTATTCGCTTGCGTCTAGAAACGGGTCGTACGCACCAGATTCGTGTGCACATGTCTTACCTTCAGCATCCGTTGCTCGGTGATATTGCATATGGTGGACGTGCTCGCATCCCGACAGGTGCGTCTGAAGAGCTAACGGCAATGATCCGGGGTTTCGATCGCCAAGCATTGCACGCAGTAATGCTGCGCTTTGAGCACCCAATTACGGGCGAAGTTCTTGAGTTTCATGCTCCAGTGCCTGATGACATGGTTGTGATGACTGAAGCGCTTCGTCAAGATACAGAAGAGCACGGCTTACCGGAAGAGTTCTAATATGAAGAGAATCATCCCGAATTGGCCAGCGCCTAAAAATGTCAAAGCTTTCGCCTCAACACGCATAGGCGGATTTTCGACAGGCCCTTACCAAGGGCTAAATTTAGGTGCTCACGTTGGGGATGATTTGTCTTTAGTAGAGAAGAACCGAGCTTGGTTGGCGCAACAGGCAAGCATGCCAAATGCGCCAATCTGGTTAAACCAAACGCATTCAACCGTTGTGGCTCAAGCAAATGAACCAACAACACAGGTGCTTGATGCGGATGGTGTATTTACTTCTTCAAGCCATGTTATTTGTTCAGCGATGACCGCCGATTGTTTACCTGTATTATTGACTAATACACAAGGTACGCAAGTAGCCGCTGTTCACGCAGGTTGGCGCGGCTTAGCAAATGGCATTGTCGAAAATGCGTTAGCGTTGTTTTCTGGTGAAGTGATAGCGTGGCTTGGCCCCGCCATTGGCCCTCAAGCCTTCGAAGTGGGTGAAGATGTTCTGCAAGCTTTTGTTGATTTTGATTCACAGGCGAATCAAGCATTTGCTCCACTCGATATCGACGGTAAATGGTTTGCTGACATGTCGGTGCTGGCAACGCAACGTCTAAACCGGGCTGGTGTGACACAAGTGTTTGATTCTGGACTTTGTACTTACCAAGATAAAGCCTCTTTTTACTCTTATCGCCGTGATGGTAAGACTGGTCGACAAGCAACCTTTATTTGGATCGAAGACTAGCTATAAGCACCAAAGTGCTAAGATGCATACTACTATTTTTGCAAAGCTATCTTTATTCATTCACTCCCTTGAAATTCCCCACCCGAGTATCCATCTTTCTAACTGTCAAAAGAATTTCCTTTAGTTGAGGTTAGGAAGGTAGATATGCGTCTTGATCGATTCACAAGTAAGTTTCAAATCGCTATCTCTGATGCTCAATCACTAGCGTTAGGGCGCGATCATCAATATATCGAGCCAGTTCACCTCATGGTGGCTTTGCTTGATCAAAATGGCAGTCCAATTCGTCCATTGCTTACTATGCTGGATGTGGACGTAACGCATTTACGCTCTAAATTGAGTGAAATGTTAGATCGATTACCAAAAGTCAGTGGCATCGGTGGGGATGTTCAGCTCTCTAGCTCGATGGGCACATTGTTTAACCTGTGTGACAAAGTGGCGCAAAAGCGTCAAGACTCCTATATCTCGTCTGAAGTCTTCCTGCTTGCCGCTTTAGAAGATCGCGGACCATTGGGGCAATTGCTCAAAGAGATCGGCTTAACAGAGCAAAAAGTCAGCCAGGCAATCGAAAAGATCAGAGGTGGTCAAAAGGTCAATGATCCGAATGCAGAAGAGCTTCGTCAAGCATTGGAAAAGTTCACCATAGACCTTACCGAACGTGCAGAGCAAGGTAAATTGGATCCGGTTATCGGCCGTGATGATGAAATCCGTCGTACTATCCAGGTATTGCAGCGTCGTACTAAAAACAACCCTGTGATTATCGGTGAACCAGGCGTAGGTAAGACAGCAATTGTTGAAGGCTTAGCGCAGCGCATAGTTAACAATGAAGTACCTGAAGGTCTGCGTGGTCGCCGTGTGCTATCACTGGATATGGGCGCACTGGTTGCTGGCGCGAAATACCGTGGGGAATTTGAAGAGCGTTTAAAATCAGTATTGAATGAACTTGCTAAAGAAGAAGGCAACGTCATCCTCTTCATTGATGAACTACACACTATGGTCGGTGCTGGTAAAGGTGAAGGCTCAATGGATGCGGGCAACATGCTAAAACCGGCATTAGCTCGTGGTGAGCTGCACTGTGTTGGCGCAACAACATTGGATGAATATCGTCAGTACATCGAAAAAGATGCAGCATTAGAACGTCGTTTCCAAAAAGTGCTGGTGGATGAGCCGACCGTTGAGGATACCGTGGCGATTTTACGTGGCTTGAAGGAGCGTTATGAGCTTCATCATCACGTCGAAATTACTGACCCAGCGATTGTTGCTGCGGCGAGCTTGTCACATCGCTATGTCTCCGACCGTCAGTTGCCGGATAAAGCGATCGACTTAATCGACGAAGCGGCTTCAAGCATTCGTTTACAAATTGACTCTAAGCCGGAGTCCTTGGATAAGCTTGAGCGTAAAATCATCCAACTCAAAATTGAGCAGCAAGCACTAAGTAACGAGCACGATGAAGCGAGTGAAAAGCGTTTGAAAGCGCTTAATGAAGAACTCAATGAAAAAGAACGTGAGTACGCTGAACTAGAAGAGGTTTGGAATACAGAAAAAGCAGCTCTTTCTGGCACTCAACATATTAAGTCTGAGCTTGAACAAGCTCGTATGGACATGGAGTTTGCTCGCCGTGCTGGCGATCTAAACCGTATGTCGGAGCTTCAATATGGTCGTATTCCTGAACTTGAGAAGCAGTTAGATCTTGCAACCCAAGCTGAAATGCAGGAAATGACGCTATTGCGTAATAAAGTAACCGACAACGAGATTGCAGAAGTACTTTCTAAGCAAACCGGCATTCCGGTATCCAAGATGCTAGAAGCGGAAAAAGAGAAACTACTTCGTATGGAAGACGTGCTGCATAATCGTGTGGTAGGGCAAAGCGAAGCGGTCTCTGTTGTATCGAATGCCATTCGTCGTAGTCGAGCTGGGCTTTCTGATCCAAACCGACCAATTGGCTCCTTCTTATTTTTAGGTCCAACTGGTGTGGGCAAAACAGAGCTTTGTAAGACACTTGCGAGCTTTATGTTCGACAGTGAAGATGCGATGGTCCGTATCGATATGTCTGAGTTCATGGAGAAACACTCAGTGGCAAGGTTGGTTGGTGCACCTCCAGGCTATGTCGGATATGAAGAGGGTGGTTACTTAACTGAAGCGGTTCGTCGCAAGCCGTATTCGGTAATTTTGTTAGACGAAGTAGAGAAAGCGCATCCGGATGTATTTAACATTCTGCTGCAAGTTCTCGATGATGGGCGTTTAACGGATGGTCAAGGTCGTACTGTTGACTTCCGTAATACGGTTGTGATCATGACATCTAACTTGGGTTCATCTCGTATCCAAGAGAATTTCGCAACATTAGACTATCAAGGTATCAAGAGTGAAGTGATGGATGTGGTTAGCAAACACTTCCGCCCAGAGTTCTTGAACCGTGTTGACGAAATCGTGGTGTTCCATCCACTTGGTCAAGAACACATTAAGTCCATTGCTTCTATTCAATTGGAACGTTTGGCGAAACGACTAGAGGAGAAAGGCTATCAACTAGAAGTTTCCGACAAAGCGCTCGATTTGATCGCTCAAGTTGGTTTCGATCCTGTGTATGGTGCGCGTCCTTTAAAACGTGCAATTCAGCAGAATGTCGAGAACCCGTTAGCCAAATCAATTCTTTCTGGTGAAATCGTTCCAGACAAGACAGTGCAGCTAATTGTTACTAATGACCAAATTTGTGCTCATCAATAATTGTATGGATACAGTAAAATTGAGATAAAAATCACACTAAAGGGGCCGTTTGGCCCCTTTTCTATAGTTTTTTAGAGTCTTTTGTCTGTTTTCTATACGAATAAACTAAAAAGGTGAGTTTTTTTAAAAAATGCACTTGTGTTCTTTAATGAACTCCCTATAATGCGCCTCCGTTGTCACGGGAAAGCAAGTGAAGCGGAACCTAAACAACTACGGTTAGTGAGTTAAAATTAACTCGCAGATAAATAACTTAAAAAAGTGTTTGACACGATAAGTTATCTAGCTAAAATAGCCGTCCACTTTGAAGAGAACTTCGAAGTGTGCTCTTTAAAAATATAGACCTATCAATCTGTGTGGGCACTCGTTGATGATAATCCAATTAGAAGCTTAGGCTTCAAATTAGGTTTCAATGATACGAAGTGACCATTGAATCGAAAGATTCAGCACAGTCAATTCAAACATTACTTATGTAATGTTCAGTATTCATT
>NZ_JADDYG010000678.1:106076-106155 GCF_015163535.1 Vibrio sp. OPT46
TTCGGATTCAGCACAGTCAATTCAAACATTACTTATGTAATGTTCAGTATTCATTGAGCCGAACAAAATCTTAAATTGA
>NZ_JADDYG010000679.1:0-377 GCF_015163535.1 Vibrio sp. OPT46
AAAGAGCTAGCGGCAAGGTTTGGTTTCCCAGGGCGAATACAAATAGTCGGTAAACGTACGGATACAGCTTTAACAAAGCCTTTACGGGCATAGTCGTTCACCAATAACTCACCTATAGCTTTTTGCGTCCCGTAGGATGACTGAGGATGAAGTGCTGTTATTGGTGTAATCGTTTCCGGAAGATCACCACCAAATACAGCTAAAGATGAAGCAAACGTAAAACGAATATTAGGGTTTACTTTACGGCAACGCTCAAGCAATAACTGTGTGGTCGTCAGATTTACAGCTACGCCTAAATCAAAATCTTGCTCAGCATGGCTCGATACAATTGCCGCTAAATGAAAAATGTGTGTCGTTTCGGCAGTAATAACTTGGTC
>NZ_JADDYG010000680.1:0-381 GCF_015163535.1 Vibrio sp. OPT46
CACCAAATGCCACAGAGGCTTCGCTATCATTTCAAGAAACAAAGATGAGAACAGGGCTAGAAACATCAAAGGTACAACGATAAATCCGAACCAAGGAATAAATACCAAGTTGTAGGCTATTGAGGACAAACTAAAACCGGAGAAGAAATGGCCACTAACAGGTACGATTAAAGCGCTCAACATCAATTGAGTAAGCAATAACGCTTTTAATCGCGCTTTCCAACCTCCCCTTTGATGTCGAATCAAATTAATTGCGAACAATACCGCACAAACGGAGAGGTACGATAACCAAAAGCTCATACTGTAGGATGCAAAAGGTTGGACAAGCAGTTGTAGAGATACTGCAAGCAAAAGAACTCGCCAAGAAGTCCAGTGCACCAG
>NZ_JADDYG010000681.1:0-10358 GCF_015163535.1 Vibrio sp. OPT46
AGTACTTTGTTTTTATATCCAGCAACAATTGGCCCATCGCTACTAAACGTAAATTCTTCCCAATTGTTATCCAAAGGAAAGTTTTGATTCATTAAGTATTCGAAATGCGCAACCCTTGGTAAGGTATAATGGTAGATCTTTCCGTTTGCAGACTTTACAGTACCTTGGAATGACTGATACGCATCATTTAATGCCGCTTTAGCTGAAGCGTCTGCGAGTTCACTTATATTTAGTAGTTCAGAAGGTAGGAACCCTTGTGATTCCAAATATTGTGGGATTTCACCACCAAGGCGATATCGAAGGTAGTCCGGGTTAAGTTCAAATTTACCCTGTAGATCTGAAGCAATTGATTGAACTAACTTTGCTAAATGTTGAATACCTTCAATATCTTTTTTGACATTCAACTCCCTCATTATCTGTTGTAAAGACAACCTTAAATATTGCGACGAACGTAGGTTAGGTACTTTGTAGAGGGCTTCTTTTTGAAATATAGAGTGTTGAATGTTAGTCACCCAAATTGTAGACATCTCCAAATCAGAATAGGAACTAAACTCCTTCACCTTGCCATCGACACAAGAGAATCCACTCCTAGGTTTTTTTTCATCGTTGAATATCGCTACGCCATATGTGTTCATTAATATCCTATCCTTCTAAACTAGAGATATGGTTGTTCACTATTTCTGGCCAATTGTTTGGGTCATAGAAATCTGAAAAGAAGTCTTGGTTCCTACTCCACTCCTCTATCTCTCGAGAAAAGGGATCTGGAGTAAACAGCAACCTTAAATGAGGGTACTTTAACTGACGTTCGGAATACTCTTTGTCATCCATAGCACGAAAGTCTTCAGCTAGTGCCCTAATGTTGGTTATTTTGTACACTTGACTTACTTGCTGCGCCGTAGCAGAAAGGAGCTCGATCCAGAGCCCTGTATCGCGTGCTATACGCAGAAGTGTAGTACCGCATTTTTCTGGACCTTGGATTTTTGCTAAGTAATTTGCAACCCAAGATATTCGAACGTAAGCATTGAGCTCCTCCTGGGTCAAAGAGGGACAAAAAACTAAAGTGGCAAGTTTATTATCTGCAACAAAACCCAGATGTTCACACATATGACATAGAGGGCATTTACACTCAAAGTTAATGATTTCGTTATGTTTGTGATTCCCATCCTTGTGATGAACATGTTGATACTTTTCTGAACGAAAATGGCAATCAGTACAGCGATAGTCAACATCTGATAAAAACTCCACCCTTTTTAGTTGAAAGTCTTTATCATCAGATGGTTCTGGTGGTTCTGATAAACGCCATTGATGGCTTCTACTAACACCTATGAACATTACTCACCTACATATGTCATTTGTGGATATTTTACAATACCCCAATTATCATAATAATTGGGATGATTAACAAGGAATAATTTGGAGAGGCGTTAAGTAAGCGCTTATACCAAGATCGAACTGAGTACTTTTCCGATTGATATCTTTATAACGTGGGCTGGTGAACAGTAGAGGATGGCGAGCGATTATGAGTAAAGATGTGGCTTCTGTCTTTTTCTGTTGCTTATAAATGCTGATGTTTCGGGTTATCGATTTATGCTACGCCATAGCTGTTTAATAGTGGCATTTGTATGATGCTTGCGGTTAGTAAACCATTTCCGATACAAAACGCCATCGGTCACACCGATATTACCTTGATTACCTGCTAACCAAGCTCTGTGCAACTCACTTCTAGCAACCAGCCGCCTAAAACTTCTTGGCAAGAAAAGCTGCTCATACCCAACAAAATAGGCTCGCTCGCATATCAGTTTATATACACTTGTCATACAGTTTTCCATATTCAGTTAATGTTTCTTTTTAGGTTTCAGCAGCGTCTTAACTAGCTTATCTATCTTACGCTTCTGTTTGTACATGAGGCGGTTGTATAGGGCAACATCAAAGAGATCACATAGCTCTCCAACAGCATCACCAGTTTTAGTCGGGTTTACTGACCTTTAAGCACCACCCCCGGTTCTTCTAGTGGCCATAGTGTCACATCAACCGAGTGTCTAGTTCTTATGTTGAACATGGCTCCCTCTTTGTTATCAAGTTGTTCTGATGGCATTAATCCATTTGAATCGCCTATTTTGACAGTTGCCATAACCATGTAGGAGTAATTCAATACCTTTTACACAATCTAGTTTTTTCCTAGATTAGTTAGTAGTAGATTTAAGCGCACCTTCTAGTTCTTTAAGGCGTAAGTTTTGTATATGAAACGCCCTTTTTATTTCAAAGTCTTTACAGTGACAGCCTCCATTTGTTCGCATTCCTGTAGGCTTGTCTTTGCGATACTGATTAAAGAAACATGAATTGTCACCGCAATCTGGAAGTTGGATTTCATTACTCATAGGTTCGATTCTCTTACTCGTCCTTTACGTCTACATGGCAAGTTTCAGCACTGCATTCAGGACAGTGATAATATTCGTCGGTTGCAGTTTGTCTTGCGTAAGACACTTCAATATCGAAGTCCTCAAATCCGCACGTTGGACAATACAATCTTTGTACTTTCATATATGGTTTCCTAAGCCGAAACACGGCGGTTTTGTTACTTATTCGACTGGGTTCTGACTGGATTTGAACCAGCGACCTCCCATGTGTAGCCTTCATCGCGAAATCATATCTTCAGCGTATGCAGTAACCGAAGAAACGGCGTGGCGCTCTGTCCATGCTGAGCTACAGAACCCATGCGAATAAGCAGCGACTTAAGGCCGCTAGTCTTGACGGTAATTTTCCTAACCTACTTAGTAGCCGTTCTACCCATAGCAAACATCAGCTTGCTTATGATTTCGGGTGCTGTCAGTAATAAATACACGATTCCATAGTAGTTGGAGTTGTCTGCCTTTCCGAGTTCAAAGAAAGCAAATCCACACATTATGCCTATGGCTGCGCTCCATCTTTAATAAAGTGAAATGGTCGTGAATGTTGGTGTTTTCATGCCTATTACCTTTTGAATCACAATTGCTTCGACAAATGTTCATCAACATGCCTAACTTCATGCTCTTTAAATTCTCTGATTGCATGTAGAATGAAAAGGTAGTCAATCTGAGCTAATTGTTTTTTTGGATTTGAATTTATTAATTGAAGTATTTTCTTAGAGTAAGTCGAAGTAACCAAGGTATTTTTAATATTCTCTCTTTGCCAATCATTTAATGGATAAGTGGCTTCAAGCCTTCCTTTGGAAGCAGAAGCAATCCCTACTAGATAGGAACAACCGAAGATATACAAACAAGCCATCAAGCTCCCGATAAGACTCAAGGTATTGTCTGAAATGTGGTTAGTGTTTGAGTAGAGAGGGGACAAGTAAATTACGCAAGCAACCCAAGTGACAAGAAAACAGAATGCATTACGAAGCCGACATCTGTATTCAGCAGTATAATTTCTGCGCATCTCTATAATTTTCGCATCAGTAAAGTAGATGGAAGCATCTGCCCTATTAAAGTAAGACTTGAATGTTTCATCATGTTTAACGTTGGATGCAACAAGCCCAACAATAGCAGGTATGATAGAAGCAAGCATTAATATGATAACTAAGAAAAAAATTAATGTGATTACATTGTCTGGTTCCTCCATGTTACAGCCTCCTAACTGGCACGAGTTTCCCACTAGGGTTATTCTTAAGATTCGCTAATATATGTAACTGGATAGCCATTTAATTCAGTTACTTTTTTATCTGCATTTAAAGCATCAACTAATAGTCCTAACGTCTCCCAATTTAATGGGGATAGTTTTAACTCCCATCGTTTGGGTAACATTGCGGCATATGGTGAACTTTTGAGGTTTGGGTGTAGTTCCAAGTGGTCAACCCATTCAATACCTGTTGTCAACTCAGGGATGTTTTCATCGATGTATAGCTTTACCGATAGCAGCATTTCTTGCTGAATTTCATCAGATAAACCACCATCAGTCTCTACATACGCATATGTAGAACCATCTTTACTGATTTCATCCCATATATTTATGTCTAGCATCACGACATTCCATTAATTGGTTTTGCACAAAAACTTAGTTTCCCACTATTGATTTGCTAGTAATTCGGTCACTTTTTCGAAGTCCACACCTACTGTTTGACCAGTAAGTTTGAGTGGCACTTTCATGTTCACGCCATGCTCCACATTGAAACCAACCACGTCCCAATCAGTGTTTTGGACTTTGTAGTTGGCTAATTTGTTACCGCACTTAGCAAGGAAAACTGATTCACTTTTGTTCTTGTGATAGCCATGGAACTCGCAACCTTCTTTTACTAGCAGCGTAGTACCGTAAGATTGGTGATCGAAAACCTCTATATCCAACTTTATATCTTGTGAGGCCAAGGCCGAGAGACTACAAGTAGTGAGGAGGGTAAAAAGTAATTTCAATTTCATTCATGTTTCCCATTACTGTTTCGTAAACATTGAGCGCAGTTGCTCTAGCTCCGCTCCACCAACTTCAACTTCTGGTTCTAGGCCAAGTGTATCCATCATTTCTACCCACTGTTGGGAATCCAGTTCATCACCCATAGCGTCCATATCGTCTTTGTCTTCGGCTGGGACTGTCATAACCAAGTAGAACTCGTCATCTTCCTCGCCAATGACATCTTCCACGTAAATACGCTGACCACTTTCTGAAACGTAAATTGTTTCAGGTGTAGGTCGTTTTTCAATTAAGTTGCTCATTTAACACCTCTACTTAGATTGAATAGCTTCGATGAACTTAACGCGCCATTGAGTTATAGCTTTCGTTGGTGCGACATAAGATTCTTGCTCATCCGTTTGACCTGCAACTTGCAATGCTAGTTTCCATCCGTCGGGATCACTTAGAGCTGTGGAATGTTCTTCCATTGTTAGTTCGGTAAGTTCAAACATTAATTGTTCTAAATCATCTCTACCAACGGTACGGTACATGTGACGTAGCGCTGCAATGCGGCTCTCGTTGCTGTTTAACTTCTTGATAAGCTGTTTTGCCTTAAGAGTTCTATCTTTGGACTCTGGCGCTCTAGACAAGACAGAAAGCTGTTGCGCTAACTCTAGCGATTGGGCAGCACAATAAAGGGCTTGGTCATGGACAGCTTGCTCGTATGACATATCACTTACCTCACTAATTTCATATTGAGGATATGATAGCACGCCACAGACGTGCGTAAAGTTACTTTTTATCCAGTTGCGGTTAACAGCTCCCCAGCTATTGATGCGGTATTCACCACGATTGAATTGCTCAACGTCTATTTCTAACTCATTTAAGGCTTTGATCGTGTCCTGCGCAGTTCTGCGAGGCATACCTGTGGCTTCCATAATTAACGGTACTGAATTTTTGCCTGTATCAATCAAGTAGGCTACAAGAAGTCTTCTCATGAAAGAGGTTTGTGTTTTGCTTGGTTTTTCAGTCATGCAAGCCTCAAATAACAGGGTTTGATAAGAGTTCTGATACGGTTTCTTGCTGGTTAAACCAATGATAGGTATCAGAGCATCGCCACCTCATAGTTTCTGCCATGTAGGGCATAATGTAGGCAAGATTCTGGTTGTTGAATACTGGCTCATGGTGACCGCAACGATTCCTAAACTTCCTGATGACGTAGCACGCATCTTTAAGCTGTTTTCGTAGCTCTGGTGCAGTCAAGGTTTGAGGTGCATTAGGAAATACATCATTGATATATGGCTTCCAAATACGCCCATCGTGGCGTTTGGTTAACATGTTCTCAAAGAATACAAATTTTAGTTCAGGCAATAGTTTACCTACACCGTTATAGCCACCCGAAAGCGCTTGATTCAAAGTATGTTTGTCTTGATTATTAAGTGAGTTCACAAAAACCGAGTTAGTAGGCCAATCTTGTCCATACCGCTTTGATAACGCCTCGGAGATAGCATTGCGCAGCGCGACTTCGTAGATATGTAATGGAAAGAAAAATCTTGAGGCCAACTGAGCATTCCACTCATAGAGTTGAAGCGCGGTAATTGGACAGTCAGCTCCTTGAGCTGCAATAATGGCATTCCGGTATGTAGAAAACCGACTCACCGACAGAGTTTGTTCAATAGCATTGTGAGGCATTGAAGCTCCTTGAATATCGTTGGTTATTGACCTGCAGGGCAAAATGGCCTAATATACATCTTGAGAGCTTTGGATATCCCTGCTTCGGCAGCCCACCAAAGACATATGATAAAGAGAAGACCTGCGCTTAGCGCAGGTTTTTTCGTTTTTAGGGTACAGCAATGTATTTAAATGTCTTCAACTCCAGACGCTTGGCATTCTCTCTAGCAGCAGCTTTGGTGATGAACGGGTACACTCCATTAGCTTCTAACTTATGCAGTGATTCTTCTACCGAGTCCACTAACCAGACATTACCCACACATGGTGGCGTGCCGCCAATCTTCACATGGCTAAGGCCTCCATGCTCATCAATGGATGAAACCGTTTTGTTCTCAACATAGTTCAGTTCGACTTCTACAATTGAACCGTCAGTTTTATAGAATTTGGGAATGCGATGCCCCGTTGTCAGTAAATATCTCATAACTTATCTCTAGTCTCGAAATGTCCATTGGCGAACTTTTTTCATGCGGTTAATTCGCGCCTCTTTTGCTTGCTCTCTCTTCTCCCACCATTGTACAAGCGGGGAATATTGAGACAAATCCATCGCCAGTACCTTCATTATGGTGTCTACGGAAAGTCCACTTGTAAGGCAGATATCTTTGATGCTGATGTCTGATTTATAGGCTTCGATGACGTATAAGCGAGTTAGACTTTTTCTATTAATGCCTATTTCTGATAGCTCAGCATTGGCTATGAGTTTGTCTACATAGCGGTTGAGCGTATAAGGAGCGTAATTGACGGCTCCACCAGCCTTTGTCCCTCGTTTTTGGATTCCGAAGGGCTGGAATGTATCGGGATTCACAATAAATAGAGCTGTAGGACACAACCCCAAATAGCTATCAAGCGGTGAGGTTAAAACTTGTTCTGCCTTGAGTAACATTATGTACTGTTCAAGCGACTGCTTTAATCCATCGTGTGAAAATAGAACTGGCCTTTCTCGCCCGTTATACGCTCGTTCTGCATCGATAATGAATAGCTCATTTAGCTCACCGTTTGCTGATATAAAGTCGCTCACAACCAAAGTGGCTATTTCTATTTCGCGCATAGCCGCGGTTGTCATCAATTGAATAATAAGCTTGTTCACCAATGTCCAAGGGTTCGCTCGACTCAAGTTGCTCGTAACCAATTTTTTCAATTCTTTGTTCGATAGAGGTCTTCCATCCAAAGCTACTTACCAACGCAATATTATTACTATTAATGCGCAATTATGGCAGTCTTTGTACAATAATACTACAGCTCAACGTCACAAATAGAGCTAAGTCAGTTAGTTATAAGTAAGATAGGAAACTCACCTACAGGGTGTATTACGCCACTAGGAGGATTTGTCTGCTTCAAACTGAGGAATATGAATCTTCACCTCTTCGAGAAACGCTGCGTGATCGAGACGCTTCACATAGTAGATGGTTTTTGTGTAATAAGCGGGGACACGTTTATCAGGGCAAACCTCACCTTTAGTGTTGTGCTTCATGGCATACATGTCCTGATGCACTTTGCGTTTGATACCCAGAAATGTTTTCCAAAATGTAGTTGGTATTAGCTTGTCGTCGGACAACCTAAAACCAGCTTCGTTAACGGCTTTCGTCCACTTGTCGATCAGTTCTCTGTATTCTTGATAAGTCATCACTATCTCAATGTGAATTACGCTAGAAAAGCAGGATTGTACCAAACGTCATCGGTCAGAGAAGAGAATCGAACAAACGACTGTTTAATGTATTGGAGAACGGGTTCGATTGAGATCCAACGTCTACCTGTGACCTCACAAGCTTGAGACGTGGTTCCCGAGCCACCAAAAGGGTCTACGACTAGGCCACCAGCAGGGCAAAGATATTTGACTAGAAACTCTGCCAGTCGATACGGCATCTTTGCGCCATGAGTCGGCATTCCATGTTTTTTTGCAAAACGATTGACCGCTTCGTTATATTTGCACTTATTCGCAAAATAAAGCGTGTTTGAGGCTAGCTTGCCTTTTTCCAAATCGCTGTTGCTATAGTCACCGACACTTTTGCGGTGTGCTCCGTCAGAATTCACGGCGGCGGTACGTGTTCCCCCGTTGCGCACGAATGCCTTGTGACGGTCACTATGAGGAAGTAGGACACGCTGATTGTTGCTTTGTAGCTTCAAGGGGTTGTTTGTGAAGTGGAGACAGAACTCGAAAGAAGCTTTCAACATGTGACGATTTAACGAAGTCCATGCGTAAGGTGTAGGCGCTTTATTGCTCTGCCATATCAGACGATCGACAAGCCAGAATCCCGCATCTTCCATCTCAATGATGAGTCGTTCTATATGGGTCTGTCGCGCTGGCATCCCTTTGTGAAAGGAGTCTTGTCCGACATTGAGACAAATGCTTGCCCCATCAGCCAATCGTGGCGAGATTTTGTCAATGATGTTCATAATGAACGCTACCCACTCTTTCGCTTGGCTTGTACCGCCGTAATTTCGGGATTGCTGTAGTACATAAGGAGGTGAGGTAAGTACTAAATCAATATCTTCATCGATGATGTCATTGCCAAACACACTCTCACTCTTTGAGCAGATCATGATCCCCAATGACGTGGACATGGCTACAACACTTTTTGATTCTTCAATGGCGTGAAGCTTATCTTTGGCACTTCCGCAAAGTTCCCAAACACCTTTATCTACGTTTGTAAGAAGTTTTTTCTGCTTTAACGATTGCTGTACCCAACGCACAGCCCGATAGAACAGATTAACGCTCTGTTGCTTGCCAACCGCGCCATAGTGCTCATTTGGCGTTATAGAGAGTTTATCGGCTACTTTTGAATACAAGTCTTTCTGGGTAAGTTTACCGTCGTTGTCGAAATAGGCTTCTTCTACCGCATCGAAGAGTTCCATTTGGTTATAGGTACTCATAATAGTCCTTTCTTGCTATCTAATGGGTTGGGTGGGTACAATACGCCATGCAGCTTTTGCACCTTGTTTGAGCTGCACTGAGCGCACAGAGGTCGAAGTCTGTGCGCTCAAAGTCTATTTAGGCGCTTTGTTCGAACTAGACACGATCATAGTCTTTCACTAAATAGTCCCAACCATCGGCGGTGAACGGGTAGCAATCAACTAGCTTACTCATATTGAATGCTTTACTACGGCAGTGTTCGTCATAGAATGCGTCTACTTCATCCGTCACTTCATCAGGACTGAGAGAAGCGTCTACCTCAAATGCAAAGAAATGCTGTTGAGTATTTGAAACCTTCATTACAAAACTTTTATCGTTTTCATATTGCTTTCGTGCTGGCAGCTCATTTGGATACCAATCGAATGAGGTCGAAGAAAGTGAGTCAGTCGCCACCACCCAAACAATCTTTGTATTACCACCTTGCGAGTTAGGGTGAATTTGAGTGTTAATCGCAACGTGCTCACTAAATAGTTCGCCTTCTTCAACGTCACTGGATGCGACTCTTAACTCATTGTCTTTACTAATAAATTTATAGTCTGCAATAAAGTTAGCGTCTACCGAACCACGCAGAAGTTCATTTAACCCATCAGCCACTTCATCGATATCAGTGATTGATGAATGAATAGCTAGAGTGACAGGGACGATTAAATGCTCTTTATTTGGGGTAATGTTATGCATGTTTGTATTCCTTGTTTGTGATGCCCATATAGTCGAAGAAGGGCTTTGTTGATTTCTTATTGTATTATAATGGCGTATTACGCCATTTACAAGTTGTATATTTGCGTAGCTAGAGTATTGAACTTGACTGCTATATAGGAAACTCGCATTACCCCTGTTATTCCGAGGTAATGCGAAATGTGGTTTAGCGAGTGCGAGTATGGCCGAAGAAAAGCTGCTCACCCATTTTGATATCGCGCAGCTTCATGGGGATATTGGGGTCGGTTAACTTGTAATGGCGCATCACCGAGTTGAGCGCACTGGTGTAAAGCTGAAGGGTGCGAATTCGGATATTGCAGTCTTGAACTGAACCTTGGCTCTGGCTCGATACCATGTCCACTTCACCGTTAAGCGTATATTCAAAAAGTGCGGTCGCTTGATAGGACTCAGGCTGGTCTAGCGTTTCCATAAGCTCCGATAGGTCGGTGTTTTGCCACTGCACTTTCTCAAATGGCAATTCAGCGTTAACCATTTGGCAGTAAAACGCTCTGTCTACATCGAGATCCAGTTGGTTGACGAAATCAAGCGGCGTCCACTCCCAATGAGTTTGAGTCACTAATTTGGAATAGGATGGTTTGTCGATTCGCTCAGAAACATGAAATCTATGAGTGGAGCTAAACTGCATTAGCCACGCTTTCAACTC
>NZ_JADDYG010000682.1:0-356 GCF_015163535.1 Vibrio sp. OPT46
TTTGGCAATGTTACAGCTGTATAGTATTTGTAACAATTTAGAACCGCTTGGCAAGGTATAAGTTCATATTTTTATAAGAAAAACATGAATTAATATACTGAAAGTAGAATTCACACAACAAATGAAAAATTCAATATGAATTCAATTTCATTATAGATATAAAATAATATGCAAAATAAAAGTAAAGCAATCACTCTAAATTATCGTGATTAATTTTAATAGTAACGTAAAGTTGAGAATATAAATCTATTCGCTCTGCAAAAATCTAGAATAATTAACCTAAAAGGAACAGAACGGTAAATGCATAATAATTCACCGCTCTCTATTAGCATTTTTGCAATGCTATTCAAGTAGAC
>NZ_JADDYG010000071.1:0-2051 GCF_015163535.1 Vibrio sp. OPT46
GAGCCAAGGTGGGGGGCCTGCGCCCGTAACCGAAGTAGAAGTGTTAACAGTGCAGCCAACGCGCCAAGCATTGACAGTAGAGTTGCCGGGTCGTAGCAGAGCATTCAAAGAAGCAGAAGTTCGTCCGCAAGTCACTGGCATTATTTCGGAGCGAAATTTTGTTGAAGGTGGCCTTGTTGAACAAGGACAGTCGCTATATCAAATTGATGATTCATCATTTCAGGCGGATTTGCTGAGCGCTGAAGCGGAATTAATCCGTGCGCAAGCTGCGGCAGAGTCGACCTATGCCACGGTGAAGCGTTACAGAACCTTGATCACCAAAAAATCCATCAGCCAACAAGACTTGGATGAAGCAGAAGCGGCATACAAAGAAGCGAAAGCGCAGGTCCTAGTCGCAAAAGCCAAGATCAACACAGCAAAAATCAACTTAGATTATACGCAAGTCAAAGCTCCGATTAGCGGGGTGATCGGTAAATCGAGTGTGACAGCGGGTGCGTTGGTTACGGCTAACCAAGCTGCCAAATTAGCGACCATTCAGCAGCTTGACCCTATCAATGTTGATATTGTGCAATCATCCGCGCAACTGCTGCGTTTGAAAGCATCACTCTCCCAAGGCCATATGCAAGAAGATGACTCTGCGCAAGTTACATTGATGCTTGAAGATGGCAGCACTTACGAACACAAAGGCACAATGAAATTTACTGAGGTCAATGTGAACGAAAGTACGGGCAGCGTGACGCTTCGTGCCGAATTCCCAAACCCTGACGGTTTGTTGCTACCTGGAATGTTTGTTCGTGCGACGGTCATTACTGGTGTCGACCCTGATGCGATTCTAATACCACAAAATACGGTATCTCGTGATGCGACAGGTAAAGCGACAGTGATGACGGTTAATGGCGAGAACAAAGTGGAAGCGAAACCAGTGAAGACTGCCGAAGCGATCAATAGCCAATGGCGCATTATTGATGGTTTGAACGCGGGTGATAAAGTCATTACCGCCGGTTTACAAAAGGTAGGGCCAGGCAGTTCGGTAACTATCCAAAACGGTGAACAGGAGTAATCATGGCACGATTTTTTATCGATCGTCCGGTATTTGCTTGGGTTCTCGCGATTCTAACGATGTTGGCGGGGGTAATGTCATTATTCAATTTACCCGTCTCGCAATACCCAACGATTTCACCGACGACGATCACCATCAGTGCTCGCTATCCAGGTGCATCAGCAAAAACCGTTGAAGACTCGGTAACGCAGGTTATCGAGCAAAACATGACAGGATTAGATTACCTTCGCTACCTATCATCGAGCAGTGATGCATTTGGTAATGCGACAATTACCCTGACGTTTGATAGCGAAGCTGATCCTGATATCGCGCAAGTACAGGTGCAGAACAAACTGCAATTGGCATTGACTTCATTGCCGATGGAGGTACAAAACCAAGGTATTGTCGTCAATAAATCCAATACGGCATTTCTCATGGTTGTCGCAGTTTATTCTGAAGATCCTGACTTTAAAGAAAACGATATCGGCGACTTTGTTGTAACGAATATTCAAGACCCGATAAGTCGTGTAACTGGCGTAGGACAAGTGCAGGCGTTTGGTGCGCAGTATGCGATGCGAGTTTGGCTGGATCCATTTAAGCTTACGCAATTCAACTTGACCGCGATCGACGTAGCAAATGCAATCAGTGAACAGAACGCGCAAGTTTCTTCAGGTCAACTTGGTGCGGCACCTGCGCAGGAGGGTCAGTTGTTGAATGCTACGATTTCTTCTGCAAGTCGTTTGAGCAGTGTAGAAGAGTTCCAAGACATCATTCTTAAGTCCGACGCCAGTGGTTCGAATGTTTATTTGAAAGATGTAGCTCGCGTTGAGCGTGGTGCAGAAAGTTATGATATTCGAGGCCAATATAATGGCTTCCCAGCATCGGGGTTAGGTATTTCATTAGGTACTGGCGCAAACGCGCTTGAGACAGCCAATGCGGTAAAAGAGCGCTTAGAACAACTGAGTGCAACGTTCCCAGAAGGGTTGCAGATTGCTTACCCATTTGAAACAAC
>NZ_JADDYG010000683.1:0-212 GCF_015163535.1 Vibrio sp. OPT46
CTCATCTCAGCAATTGCTTGTTCTGAGCCCATGGCCCATCCCTCATCAAGAGCTGAGTTGAAGATCTCCAATTCTTCTGAATTTCTAGGTAAAAGTTCATCAATTAATGTGGTTGGCGTAAGTGAATTTTTGTCGTAGAGATAGTCAGACCAATGCGGTTTCCTCAACACAGGCTTAGGTTGTTCTCTCAATCGATAGACAAGATTATCGGT
>NZ_JADDYG010000684.1:0-3867 GCF_015163535.1 Vibrio sp. OPT46
TCTGTTAGATAGACCATTAATGGAACGCTATATTTTAGATGAACTAAAAGCGCTGCGTCAGGACTATCAAAGCCTAGAAAAGCGAATGATCACAGAGATCACCGATCGCGAGCTAACGGTCGCAGATAAATCGTTGAACTATGCCAACGTGACCGTTACATACTTCTTCTACATCATTGCTGGTGTCGCATCGCTGATTGCCTTTGTCGGATGGCAATCTCTGCGCGAGTTTAAACACAACACCAAAGAGATGGCTGATAAACGATTGGAGAAGATCGCCCAAGAATACGAGAAAAAGTTTGTCGCCCTTGAGCGAGATTTAAAACGCAAAACTCGCATTATCAGCGAAAACAACAAAGAGATTGAGAAAATCAACGAGATCCATAACTTATGGCTACGTGCACAAAGCTCTCAAACTCCAGAACAACGTATTGAGATCTATGATGAAATCTTATTAATTCGTCCAGGTGATTTAGAAGCGTTGACTTACAAAGCCGACGCAGCGATGGAAATCAACGAATACCATTGGGCACTTAGCATTTGTAACCGCGTACTTGAAGTCGATTACACCAACGGCCCTGCACTGTATCAACGCGCGTGTGCATACTCTCGCCTTGGTATCGAAGAGCAAGCTATTGAAGACTTGGAACGCGCAATTGAATACAGCCCATCCATTCGTGATTTACTTGCCGAAGAACGAGACCTCGAATTGCTGCACGGTAATGAGCGTTTTGAAAAGCTCTTACATCTAGCAAGCGAATAATGGAATAAACAGCATGAGCAGCCACTTTAATCTAGAAGACGCTAGCCAAGTATTGGTTGGCGCTTTTGCCCTAGCAGTCCCGATCTCATTTTCGGAGGAAGCGTGGCGATTGGGTGAGAGCCTACCAATGGCAAACTTGCTCATGCTGTTAAGTCTTTCTGTCATTTTCCTCAGTTTTTTCGCGTATCAAAGCGTGTTTCAAAGCCACATCAAGAATCGCGTATCCATCTTTATTTTTCGTGTGGTTATCGCGTACCTCATTGCGGCCGTTGTGGTAGCGTTAGTACTTTTCTGTCTTGATAAACTGCCACTCATGAATGAGCCTTTGGTTGCGATAAAACGCGTTATCGTCATCACAATGCCTGCTTCGATGGGCGCGATCGTAGTCGACAGTTTCGACAAAGAATAGAGATAATCGCTACTCTTCTTCTAACGTTAAGTTCGACCCCGAGTGGTCTTTCCCTAATACATCTTCTGGGTTTCGAAGTGCGCAGGTTTCTAACGACAAGCACCCGCAGCCAATGCATCCGCCTAAATCGTTTTGCAACGCTTTAAGTTTTTGAATCTTTTGTTCTAACTGTTCATGCCAATGGCTTGCCATTTCTTCCCATTGCGCTTTGTTAGGGGCTTGGTGTTTCGGCAGTTCATCTAACGCATGTTTAATTTCTTCTAACGACAACCCAACTTGCTGCGCTGCTTTGATCACCGCAACACGGCGCAACACACTGCGATGGTAGCGACGCTGATTACCTTGATTTCTCCAGCTCGAAATCAGTCCTTTTTGCTCGTAAAAATGTAGGGCAGATACTTTCACTCCAGAACGTTTTGCCACTTCTCCTACGCTGATTTCCATCCTTGACTCCCTGCGTATCAATTTTGTTAAAAAAATGCTTTACCTCAAGTTTACTTGAGGTTTTAAAGTTGCACCATCTTAATTAACGCTAAACCCCGGCGATCTCAAGATAATGTATTCAGCGCGAACGACTTGGTTGTTAACCACAAGACAGTTGGACATCAACCTTTTGAAATCCATCGGGAGTTAGAGGCAAACATAATGAAAAATAAAACTCAGCCGTACTTAGCTGGCCGCTTCTTCGACAGTATCTCCTCTGGCTTATTCATGATGGCGCTGCCATGGGTCATGCTTTCCGAACCTAACATGGGCACTTTCGTAGCTTTAGTTTCTCTGAGCTGCACCGCGATTTCTTTTCTAGCAACGCCTTTCTTTTCCACTTTAATTGACCGACATTCACGCAAAGTACTACTCGTGCTCAATCAATGGATTCAATCGGGTATGGCTTTGGTGGTGTTCATTGCTTATTGGTTAGGGTTTGAGTCACACTGGTTGCTGGCTTTTGCGCAATTGGTGTATTGGGTTTCGAGTAATTTTGCATGGACGACCAACAACGCCTTCACCCAAGAAAATTATCAGCACCATGAGTATGCGAAAATTTCGGGTCAGCAAGAAATTGTAATGCAATCCACAACCCTCGGAGCTGGCGCGTTGGGTATTGTTTTGCTTGAAATGTGGGGTATGAAAGAGTTTGCTTTGTTTGCGGCCAGCGCCTCTGCGTTAGCAGCGATGTTCTATATTCTGACGCCTTATACCCAACAATTAAGGGCGTCAAAATCCGTTGCTTTCATCGCGCAACTCAAAGAGAGCAAACAAATATTCCGTCTCGAACCCCGATTTTATGGCTTTATTCTGCTCTCTTGCCTCTCTTATCCTGCATTGACGTATTTGAGCAAACTGGTGCCGATTTGGTTTTCTGAACAAGGCATCTCTGGCGATTGGTTTGCAGGGTTCAACATCAGTTTTGGCCTCGGTTCGTTGCTAACCGGCTTTATTGTCACCAAAGTGCTAAGCCGTGCCTCCCATAGCCACATTATGTTCGCTTCGATGGTTATGGTATCTTTTGCGCTTATCGGGATGAGTTTTGCGATGAGCCCGCTGACCATCTTATTGTTTACGGCGCTGTTTGGCGTATTTAACGCGCTAAATCGCATTGCGAGAGTCAACTGGATGCATCACACCGTAGCGGTTCATCAACGAGGTCGCGTCGATGGCGGCATCAGCATGTTTGCCACCACCATTCAATCTCTCAGTTACGTCCTGATTGCAATGTTGAGTCATTACGAACTAACACAATACGGTTTTGCAATCGCAGCTGCTGTCATGGTGTTAGCAGTGATTTTGATGGGATTACTCAGTCGAGACGTCGAGCCGTTTAACGACCTGCCCCTTCATGCAGCAGCAAAGTGAAGCATAGAAATTGAGAAGTTGAGAAATTGAAAAAGCGAGATAGGAAGGCAACCAACATCGTCTTCCTATTTTTTTACGCCAGCACTTTTGCCTCTATCGCTTATCAGCAAGGTTGGGTATTCTGAAGTGACCAACATGAGCAGGGGGAAATCGCAGTGAACTTAAGGCAATTAGAAGTCTTTTACGCCATTATGCAAGCAGGAACGGTGTCAGGCGCGGCTCGCTTACTGCACGTTTCCCAACCTAATGTCACTCGAGTTCTCGCCCATACAGAACAACAACTGAGCTTCGCTTTATTTGAGCGTGTAAAGGGCCGTCTCGTTCCCACTCAAGAAGCCAAAGCCTTATTGCCAGAGGCTGAAAAAGTCTATCAACAACTCGGACAATTTCGCTCTCTGACCAACAAAGTCAAACAGGGAACTCAACATTTACGAGTCGGTGCCCCGCCTGTTTTGGCCGCGCACTTGTTAGCGCCGACTGTCGCGTTGTTGTCGAAAGAGCACGGCATCTCCTTTGAGCTATTAACGGCCAATCGCGATGAGCTGTGCTCAGGATTACTGAAACATGAACTGGATGTCGCCATTGCGTTCGGTGAAGAAACACCACCAGCGATCATGGGGCACGTGTTATTGAAAGAAAACTTAGCACTGATCGCTCCTAAAAGCGCAGCGATACCCGCAGAAAAAACCGTCATTTTAGAAGAACTCATCAGTCACGATTTACCCATTATCGGTTTAGATAGCCGAGACCCTCTGGGCTTGCTGTTACATCAAACCTTGTCAGCGCGTGACGAGCATTATCAACATGCCATTACCGTCCGCAGCTACTCCGCGGCGGCTGA
>NZ_JADDYG010000684.1:3877-16387 GCF_015163535.1 Vibrio sp. OPT46
ATGTCGCCATTGCGTTCGGTGAAGAAACGCCACCAGCGATCATGGGACACATGTTATTAAAAGAAAACTTGGCGCTAATTGCCCCTAAAAGCGCAGCGATACCCACAGAAAAAACCGTCACTTTAGAAGAACTCATCAGTCACGATTTACCCATTATCGGTTTAGATAGCCGAGACCCTCTGGGCTTATTGCTGCATCAAACCTTATCGGCGCGTGACGAGCATTATCAACATGCCATTACCGTCCGCAGCTACTCCGCGGCGGCTGAACTGGTGAAAAACGAAGCAGGATTCGCGATTGTAGACCCTTGGACTGCAAAACAATATCGCCAAGATAATGCCGTTTCCGTGCATGCTTTGGAGCCAAATATGTCCTTCTCTGTCTCTATTTTATTCGCAGAGCACACACCTCAATCCATTGCGACAAAGCAATTTATCACCGCCCTAAAACAACAGATGGTTTAAAGGTATAACCTGAAGTTATACCTGCCTAACAAATAAGCATTCGGTTTCCTAAATCAGTCTGGCTACATTAATGAGCAATAACGATGACGAAGGGAACCATCATGCAAATTGCTCAACCTTACCTACTTTTTCTTGGCGATGTAACCGATCCACTCGCAGCAAAAACCGCGCGTGGCATATATCAATGGCGACCTGAGATTTGTCTTGGCCAAATCCGCCTGACGCCAGAAACCGTATCGCTTGGTTTAACCGACATGACACTACAACAAGCGCAGCAGCAAGGAGCAAAAACGCTGGTGCTTGGCACTGCAAATCCAGGAGGCGTCATTCCCGAAGCTTGGCAAGCAACCTTACTTGAAGCGGCAGAGATGGGATTTGAAATTGCATCGGGCATGCACCAACGTTTGGCGGAATTTGCTCCCCTTGCCGATCTAGAACAACGCGGATTAACCAAACTGTATGATGTTCGCCATTATGATGCCCCGCTCAAGGTCGGCAATGGCAAAGCTCGCGCAGGCAAGCGAGTACTTACTGTAGGGACAGATTGCTCCGTTGGAAAAATGTACTCTGCCCTTGCCATTGAGCATGCATTGAAGCGTAAAAACTGTCGTGCAGAGTTCAAAGCAACGGGTCAAACCGGAATTCTCATCGCAGGCAGTGGCATTTCGATTGATGCTGTAGTTGCCGATTTTATCTCCGGCGCAGTAGAAGCGATCAGCCCTGAGTTCACCGATCACGATTGGGACATCATCGAAGGGCAAGGTTCATTGTTTAACCCTTCATTTGCTGGCGTAAGTTTGGGCTTACTTCACGGCGCACAAGCTGACGCTCTGATACTGTGCCATGAGATTGGTCGCCCGCACATCCGCAACTTACCACATGCGAACTTACCAACCATTGAACAAACGATAGAAGCGAATCTGGCCGCTGCTCGCCTAACAAATCCAAACGCTCAATTAGTGGGTATTTGCTTGAACACTTCGGCGATCAGCGAAGAAGATGCAGCCCAGTTATGCCAGGATTGGAGCGACAAATACCAGGTGCCCGTCACCGACCCTGTGCGTTTTGGCGTTGATGCGGTTGCAGATAGGCTCCTTACGATTTAAGAAACATTTACGGTTTAGAAAATAACTGCGGTTTAGGGAAAACTAGTGAGATGAAAATTCATGTAGAACCCGTCACGATTGCCATGGCGACACCATTTCGCATCTCTCGCGGCAGTCGGACAGAGTGCCACGTAGTCCGCGTGACAATTGAACATCGAGGCATGACCGCCCAAGGTGAATGCACGCCATACCCTCGTTATGGTGAATCGGTTGAATCGGTGATTAAGGCGATTTCTCACGCCGCGCATGAACTGCAAAGTTTGTATGCCAAAGGCGAAGCTGATGTCATGGTTCTCAAAAGCCAGCTTCAATCGTTATTACCCGCAGGGGCGGCAAGAAATGCATTGGATTGCGCCCTTTGGCATCTTCACGCGCTTTTGAGCCAAAAGCAGCAGGTTCACGACCTCTTTACGTTACCCGAGGCGATTGTGACGGCGATGACGGTTTCTATCGACAAGCCGCAAGCGATGGCAAAACAGGCACAAGCTTACCTTAGCCAAGGCGCAAAACTGCTTAAGGTAAAACTGGATGGTGAAAACGTGATTGAGCGCGTTGCAGCAGTACGCGATGCCGCGCCGCACGCACAAATTGTCTTAGATGCGAATGAAGCGTGGCAAAACCTCGACCTCGCGACGGTATTTGCTCAACTCGAACCGCTAGACATCACCATGATCGAACAACCGTTGCCACAAGACTGCGATGACGTACTCGCCAGCATTCCGCACCCCATTCCACTTTGCGCCGATGAAAGTTGTCACACCAGAGAGCAATTGCATCAGTTGGTTGGCAAATATGAAATGGTGAATATTAAGCTAGATAAAACTGGCGGGCTCACTGAAGCACTATTATTAGCCGACGACGCCCAAAAACTCGGTTTTAGCCTCATGTCCGGTTGTATGTTGGGGACGTCGCTGGCGATGCGAGCCGCGTTACCTATTGCTGCTCAGGCAAGCGTTGTCGATCTTGATGGCCCGGTGTTACTAGGACAAGATGTAACGCCAAGCTTGGTTTATCGCGACGGCGAAATCGTTCTTTCCAAATAGCCTAAACAATCCAGAGGTTTTGCTCCAAAAGTCAGAACCTCTGAGTTTATGATCTCGATTAAAAAACAATCAGCCCCATCATGAAATAAATCACATAAATTATATGGTTATTGAGGCATGCTAAGATTCCAGTAGTCCAAGAAGGTGGTCTTATGCATCGAGTCATCCGGAAAATGACGTGGAAAACGAATAGGCGGTAATCCCGCCCTACTCCAATGCAGTGCGTGGGTTTCTATAACAACCCACTTCCTAGCAATTCGTAGGTTTTTCACGCCATCTTGCAAGGAGGCTTTATGCCTATCAATAAAATACGCAATATCGCTTTTGTCGGTCAAACCGGGACCGGTAAAACCACACTGATAGAAAAACTGCTCTTCACCTGCGATGCCACCCACCATTTAGGCAGCGTAGAAAAAGGCGATACTGTTACCGACTTCGACCCTCAATCCATCCAATATCAACACAGTATTGAAGCAACGCCAGTCGCACTGCGCTGGAATAAACACCGGCTCAATATCATCGACACTCCGGGACAAAACGAGTTACTTGGCCGTACTATCAGCGTTTTTCCTGCCGTTGAAACATCCGCCCTTGTCATCGACCCTCAAACACCGCTTAACCAAACTTCCGATCGCTTATTCACCTTTGCAAAAGAGCAGCAAAAATGTCAGATGATCATCATCAATAAGCTCGATAACCACGGTAATCAGTTAGAGAGATTGATGGAGAACATCGTTGAGCATTTTGGTGACCACTGCTTGCCGATCAACTTACCTTCGACTGACGGGGAATCTGTAGTTGACTGCTATTTCGAACCAGAATTGGGACGAGAAACCTTACTTGCAACAGTAGATGAAGCTCATGAGACCTTAATTGACCAAGTCATCGAAGTCGATGAAGAACTGATGGAACTGTATCTGGAACAAGGCTCTGAACTCACCGCAGAGCAACTGCATGATCCGTTTGAAGAAGCACTGAGAACTGGACATGTGATTCCGGTCTGTTTTGTCTCAGCACAAACCGGCGCGGGCGTCGAGTTGCTGCTGCGCACCTTGGCGGAGATCATGCCCATGCCAAACGAGGGTAACCCTCCTCTACTGGAAAAGAACGGCAAAAAAATCAAAGTAAATTGCGAAACCTTAGAGCACACCGTCGCACACGTGTACAAAGTCAGCGTCGACCCATATATGGGAAAACTTGCCTACTTACGTGTGTATCAGGGTGAAATCAATGCGGGCAGCCAGCTTTATATTGGCGAAAGCAACAAGGCATTTAAAGTTGGGCACTTATATCAACTGCAGGGCAAAGATAGAACCGAGATCCCTCGCGCGCTTGCAGGCGACTTCTGCGTTTTAGCCAAAGTGGATGATCTCGAATTCGATTCAATCGTTCATGACTCTCACGAAGAAGATGGTGTTCAACTCAAAACGTTGGACCTTCCTGACTCCATGTATTCTTTGTGCTTGAAGCCTCTTAAGCGTGGAGATGAGCAAAAATTAGGAGATGTGCTGAATAAAATTGCCAGTGAAGATCCTTCGCTGCGCATCGAACATCGCGCTCGCACCAACGAAACCATCATCAGCGGCCAAGGGGAGTTTCACCTCAAAGTCGCATTAGAAAAGATGGCGAACGTGTACAAACTGGACGTCGAAACCTGCCAACCAAGCGTCGAATACTTTGAAACCATCACCAAACCTGCCGAAGGGCATTATCGACACAAAAAACAAAGTGGCGGTGCAGGCCAATTTGGTGAAGTGCAATTGAAGGTTCGTCCACTCGAACGTGGTGCCGGATTTAAGTTCATCAACAAAGTGGTGGGTGGCGCCATTCCAACCGCGCTCATTCCTGCTGTTGAAAAAGGTATTTTGCAAGCGTTAGAGGAAGGCGCGATTTCTGGCAACCCAATTAAGGATGTGGAAGTCACCGTTTATGACGGTAAATATCACTCCGTCGATTCGAAAGAAATAGCGTTTGTCATCGCAGGTAAGAAAGCCTTTTTAGATGCGATTAACAACGCAGATCCTATTGTGCTAGAACCCATTGTCCAGATGGAACTGCACATCCCAACCGCGAATGTTGGCGATGTTTCTGGTGATTTATCTGGAAACCGAGGCTTAATCGAAGGCTCCGAGCCAATAGACAGCAGCTTCACCTTACTCAGAGCCAAGTCACCAGTAAATGAGCTGCAAGATTACGCTCGTCGATTGCGCTCCATCACGGGTGGTGAAGGCAGTTTTAGTATGACTTTAAGCCATTACGAGCCCGCGCCACCAGCAGTGCAAAAACAGGTCTGCCAAGGCAGTGCACAACAAGGTTAATTCCCTAAGATTCAAATCAATCACATAAACAAAAAAGCGCCCTCATTTTGAGGGCGCTTTTAGGTAAAAGAAAAATTATTTATCGAGAGACAAACCTATCTGACTGATTTTGCTTTCAAACTCTTCGATGCTGTTCGCTTTGTAAGTCGGAGCACCGTTAAAGTAGCGCGGTTTCTCTGGCAGCATCGCATTTTTCAGCTCTTGTTCTTGATCGATATTGTCATGGTAAACCGTTACACGATTTGGAATATCCTGCTTCATTACAGCCATTTTGGTTCTCCTTTATTAAGACGAATAGTAAGCGTAGAACGAATTTATCGGAGTACAGGCGAGACTGTGTAAAATTTAGACACTCACAGCAAAATCATATTTAAACGGTTGCATTTAATATTTTTGAGGCACTTTGTCGTGGCTATTGGCAAACGTGAGTGCAGCGATTAAGGTGAGATTTCTCTACATGAACACAGGAAGTCCGGTGTCGCAACAAGAACTCAACCAAATGGGCAGTGCCAAAGTTTTTCTCATCGAAAAAGATGGCGTCCAAGTAATAGAAAAACGTAACCCTACTCAAATAGAAGTGGCGTTTTATCAACGCTATGCCGAGCAGTTTAACGCGCTTGGAATACACGTACCGCGCTTGATTCAACTCGACGACCAGAAAAACGTTCTGCACATTGAATACGTTCCCCACGCAGTCGAGCAAGCATTCTTACTTGAAGATCCTCGAGTCATTGAACAACTCGTCAAACTGCACCAACTTCCACCAATATCAGATGGTATTTATCACCGCCATCAGTGGACACCACAAGCGACCCAACAAGCACTCGCAACACTTGAACTGGGCTCAGAGACAGAACAGTTCTTCCACAACCTCCAACAACGATCGGCGCACCTTTTCGATGGACAGAACTTGATCTCCGGAGACTCGAATGCTGGAAACTGGGGACAGCGTAGAAATGGCGAGCTGGTGCTGTTCGACTGGGAGCGCTTCTCTACAGGGCATGTCGCGATAGATTTAGCGCCGCTCATCGAGGGCATGGGCACATTTGATGATTACTTGAACGTAGCAGGCAAGTATATAAAGTGCGCAGAGAAAGGTGAAACAACAGCATTGGCGCGCGATATCGGACTAGCAAAAGCGTGGATCGTTGTCGAGGTAGTCAACATACTGGTCTCCAGAGAGAATCCGCAGACCAGCAAGTATTTGGACTGGTTTCGGCAAACCTTGCCGCAATGGGCCAAAAGCCTTAGTGCTCAGGTGATGAGTTAGGCTCTGAGATTTGATGTAAACGCCTTTCAGGTTCTGCGCATGAGGTTTCGCAGTTGCATACTTTATCAACACCGACGTTGTTTAAACCGCCGCAACTTCCTTGAATACGCTTGTTATGAAAAATGACACCAAGTGACATCAACAAAATGATTGCGAGAAAACCAAGAAAGGTAAATAACCAAACCATATTAACCTGCCTTATTAGCCATCGACTCTAGCTTAAGTATAGCAGGGCTAGATGTTGCTTTGAGTAGCGCTTTAGGTCTTGCCAACAAGGAGGTTTTTGATTTTTGGCCACCACAACCACAGGAGCCGCAGCCGCCTTTTTCTTTGTGAACACTTTTCTTATGATTGTTTGATGGACGTCCTTGAGAGGGCTCAATCAAAGGCTCTCTTGGAACCGCAAGCACATCTTCCAAGGAACTACGAGTAGACAGCCTAAATACTGGCGTGCCACTGCTAAGTAGCTTTGCCAATACACGTTCACCGATATTTCGCACAAGAACAGCATCCACATTGTACCCTTTTAGAGACTGAATCAACTGAGACTTCGCATTACAACCCGCTTGTGGCATAGAAGCTATGTTCGCTAAGTTTTTTAGCATACCGTCAGTATCAGAATAAATAGCAATGTATGGTGCTTTTACAAAGTGGTTTGCCACCCGCTCACCATCATTAGGAATAGCATAAATCATAAGTTTGACTCCTCATTCGGAAAAACTAATGCATGACCTTCAACTAAACTTTTTGCGACTTTCAACCTTGCACTTTTTACTGTGTTACCAAAAGTTTGTCTAGAAACGCCCATCTGCTCCGCAGCTTGCTGCTGGCTAAGCCCCTCTAAGTCGGCTAAACGTAGCGCTTCTAACTCTTCTGGTAATATGGCGACTTGCTCCAACTGATTAAATGGAATGCCATTGGGCTTAAAGCAGTGGTGAGCCGCACGTCCGCATATTCGTCTTTCTATCTTTGGTCTTGCCATCATTGTCCCTCAAAAACACGGAGTCAAATTACGCCTTAAACTGGCATATGCCAATAACATTTTTAGCATATGCCAATAAACTAAGTTTGCAAAAATCAACACGACAAATACGTAATACATCAGCATTAATTAGACATCTAATAATTTAGAAATTTCGATGACAAACGAGCAAAAAGATCAATTCTAATTAACCGGATAATAAAAACGTTAGTTTGCGCAGATTTTTCATACAAATACACGCTAATGTGTTCATTTTATTGAAGAAGAAAAACTATAATCCAAGCAAATCATTAGTTTGAACACTAATGATTGTTTTATTTTAAAGGATGTATACCTAAGGAACGAAAAAGAGAAGTTTGACGATATTCGCCTGAGCTTAAAGAGTAATACGTTCGATAAAGAACCTGTCGAACGACCATTACTTGGCCTAGGTGCCCTACTCTTCTTGCCAAATTAAGTTTCTTGAAAGCGCTTAGGTATATCAGAAAAAGGAAGTACATATGTCTGACTCAAATTGGCTCAGCGAATTCCCGGAAATGGATGCCTCTGATCTCAGGGCGATTCGCAAAACACTCGACGGCGCCTACAGAGATTTCTCTCGCGAGTATGGTGAACTCATTGAGTCTCTGTTTGATCCGCTCCTGGCGTTTCTTGTCTGGTTTGAAAAACTTCTGATTTCTACACCTTGGTTCATTATTTTAGGTGTCTGCACCACTCTCGTTTATGCCGCTAGCCGCTCTTGGAAACTGGCCGCTGCATGTTTTGGTTCGCTGATTCTGATTGGCTATTTTGGAATGTGGGAAGATACTATGCGCACGCTCAGTATCATCACTGTATGTACTATGCTTGCCATCGCACTTGGTATCCCTATCGGCATCGCTATGGCGCGCTCTAATCGCATTCAGTCGGTGGTAACACCATTACTAGACGTCATGCAAACCATGCCGGCATTTGTGTATCTCATTCCAGTTGTGATGTTATTGGGCATCGGGAAAATTCCTGGCCTTATCGCAGTAGTGATCTACGCGATTCCACCGGTTATTCGTTTAACCAATTTGGGCATTCGTCTAGTTGATAAAGAAGTATTGGAAGCCGCAACCGCATTTGGTGCCAGCACTCGGCAACGGCTTTTTGGGGTTCAGCTTCCGCTTGCAATGCCAACCATCATGGCGGGAATTAACCAAACGATCATGATGGCACTGTCAATGGTGGTCATCGCATCAATGATTGGGGTAAAAGGTTTAGGTCAGCCTGTTCTAAAGTCTATTACCAATCAATATTTCACTCTTGGTCTTCTCAATGGTTTAGCAATTGTCGCCCTAGCAATCCTTTTTGACCGTGCTTCACAAGCGTATGCGAAACGCACTCAAGCTCATTTAGGAGACTCAAAACATGACTAGTCCACTTATCGAAATCAGCGGTCTGTATAAAATCTTCGGCCCCAAACCCAATAGCGTGATTGAGCGCGTTAAGTTGGGACATAGTAAAGAGCAGGTTTTAGCGGAAACGGGCCACACGGTCGGACTAAAAGACATCAACCTGCAAATTCAAAAGGGTGAAATTTTTGTCATTATGGGATTATCCGGTTCTGGAAAATCCACCATGATTCGCCACTTCAACCGATTAATCGATCCAACCATGGGGCAGATTTTGGTAGAAGGGGTGGATGTCATGCAACTTTCTAACAAAGAGCTTGAACAGTTTCGCCGTCACAAGATGTCTATGGTGTTCCAACGCTTTGGCTTGCTGCCTCATCGCACTGTTATCGACAACATCGCATATGGTTTAGAAGTTCAGGGAATAAATAAAGAGGCGCGCTTAGAAAAAGCAAATGAATGGTTAGAAACCGTTGGACTGACGGGTTATGAGCACCAGTATCCTGCTCAACTATCGGGTGGACAGCAACAGCGTGTGGGCCTTGCACGGGCACTGGCTACCGACGCCGAAATACTGTTGATGGACGAGGCTTTCTCAGCATTGGACCCTCTGATTCGGAGCGAAATGCAAGATCAGTTGGTAGAGCTGCAACAGAAGCTGCACAAAACCATTATTTTCATTACTCATGATTTAGATGAAGCGCTTCGACTTGGCGATCGCATCGCGATTCTTAAAGACGGTGAACTTGTCCAACAAGGTTCACCGGACGAAATCTTACTGCATCCTGCCGATGAGTACGTTGAAGCCTTTGTAAAAGACGTCAATAGAGCGCGAGCACTGACGGTCGAAACGCTGATGCAGCCACCTTCGTACTGTGTTCGCGCTGAAACCATTGAAGATGCGCTGAGTGAAATGAAACGTGTTAAACGTGATTATGCCTACCATGAGACCAATGCAGGCTATCAAGGCGTGATAACACAGCAAGGATTGCTAAACGCAGCGAAGTTAACTCACCTATCAGATTGGCGTGATGATATCTATGAAGAGGTGCCTACCATCTCTCCACATTTAGCCATTGAGCAAGTGCTGACTGAAGTCATGTCGTGTGAATATTCACTGCCCGTCATCGATAAGCACGGCAATTTGAAAGGCGAATTAAATCGTCAGGTTATTGCGGAGCTGTTTTCTGATCAACGAAGCACAAAACGAGGCACTTCACGCTCAAGCTTCAATAACGTTTCTTAGATGATGTTGATAATACAGCTCACAACAATGTGGGCTGTTATCAATTAACTCGCTCACAATCCCCTTTTAGATATTTGTCTGTGGGCTCAAGCTTGATACCCAAAGCAACATTTACATTGTTCTGATTTTCCTGACAATTTCATGCTCATATCCGGTTTTATTGACATAGTTAGATCATTCTATTGCTTTTTGATGACGCAAATCCTCGATAAATGTCTACTATTACTCTCATACAAAATCTTGATTTAAAGAGGGATAAAATGAAAAAGACAATGTTGGCACTAACAGGCGCGGTAATCATTCTTGCAGGCTGTCAAGATGAGAAACCTGCCGAAACAAGCGCAGTTGAAGTACCTCAGGCAACGGAAACTGAAGTCACCACCAGTGCAGACGTTACGACTGAGACAATTGACACGTTACCAGTAGAAGAAGAACAGGTAATTACTGAAGAGACATTTGTAGACTCTGAACACAACGCACAAAGTGCTCTGGACTGGAACGGCACCTACAAAGGAACACTACCTTGCGCGGATTGTGCTGGTATCGATATGACCATCACACTAAATCAAGATGGCACTTACGTACTTGAAGAAAGCTACCAAGACAAAGAAGACGGTCAATCAAAATCTGAAGGTCAATTCACTTGGGACGCAAATGGCAGCATCGTAACGTTGACAAATGAAGATGCACCAAACCAATACTTTGTTGGTGAAAACGTACTTATGAAGCTAGACATGAATGGCGAAAAAGTAACGGGTGACCTAGCACCACTATACAACTTAACGAAACAGTAAGAAGCTAGTATCAATACCTGATAAATACCCAAAATCCGAGCCACCCCAGCTCGGATTTTTTCGCTGTTTTAACGAAAGCTATTCCAGCAACCTTTCTATTCTGAAGCAACATTCTGCTTCTTACCCTGATTGTTCATTACATTTCCATACGCTTTGCCGATAGATGCTTACAACGTCATTTTGTACAGTGTTCAAAACAAAACAGAACAACTCGGAAAAATGATGAAAAAAACATTAATTGCACTACTTACTCTGACAGCTGCTGGCTCAGCTTTCGCTGGCGATACTTACATTCGTAACGGTAACATCTACAACAACGAAGGCGGTTGGAACGTAGAAGCTGGTGTGGCTCAAGGCAGCGATCTTTTCAAAGATCAAAAGCATAATACAGCACCAATTCTCAACGGTGGTTACCATGGTGACGACTTTAATGCCGACCTAAGTGGCATTAACTACCGCTTCTTCGGTAACACCAATGAGTTAATCAACATGAGTGCCTACCTTGTAGGTAGCGGTGTAATGCGCGACGGTGATACAGCGAAAAGCCTGAAAGGCACAGATAAACGCCGCTTCGCCGTCGATCTAGGTTTAAACGCAGACTTTACACTGGATCAAAACAACGTCATTTCTACGTACCTTCAGCACGATATCAGTGGTGCTTACAAAGGTTACTTAGCGGGCGCGACTTACTTCCACATCATGAAATTCGGTAGTGTTGATTTTGTTCCTTTTGCTAACCTAACTTATCAAAGTGAAGACTACGTAGATTACTACTTTGGTGTGAAACAACGCGAAGCAAACGCAAACCGCAAAGCATACAAAGGTGATTCAACAGTAAGCTATGGTGTGGGCTACAAACTTGTTATGCCAATCAACGACAACTGGCAAGTAAGCCAAATGACACAATACACGCGCCTAGGCAGCGGTATCAGCGACTCATCTATCATTGATAGTGCAAACCAATGGGTTGTTGGCGCAAGTGTGTCGTACAACTTCTAATCCGATACGCCCTTATAAAGCCATCATTTCGATGGCTTTATGCGTTGGACATTTGCATAATCTTGAACACAGACTCTAGTGTGAATGAGCAATCCATAACCTATGTAAATCGCTATAGCCTGTATTCTTCACCTGCACACCTCGCACTTGCTGTGTTTTTGTCACTTCTTCGTAGCCAACAAACAAAGGCAAATATAGGTACTGATCGCGCAGCGCTTTCTCTAGGTTTAATAAAGACTGTAGCGAGTGATCATCTGCCATCGCTCTGCGAACCTTTTCTCTATGGCTTAACATCTGGCTTTGATCAAAACTAAAACGCAGTCCAGTTGCTATCGACAGCCATTCGAAGATGCCATATTCAAATGGTGCTTCCATGACTTCCTCAATGAAGAGCAAGTCTGCTTGGTGAGACACTACCTCAGGAAAACTAATGTCATCAATAACAATGATCTCTAACTCTAATCCCGTTGCACGAATCACACTGTGCAACCATTCGGAATGACGAATTAAACTCGGAATCGTCCAGACAGGTTCAGCTAATACCACTTTACCTTTCAGTTTAGGTATCACAACACCATCTGTTATTGATAAATCTTGCTCGTGAGTCTCTAACTGAATGCTGTCAACGGCACTTGGCGCATCATAAATTCGCTTTTGCACATGGATGTAATCAGCGAGTTGATACCAAGTCTCTTTTGTGAGTTGGGATTCCACGCGTTCGCGGTAGGTCACATATGAAAATGCGCTAATTTTTTCCACTTCAACGTGATCGGAGCTTTGGTTAAAGCTCAACATATTTAAGGTTTTAACATCTCCATGAGACAGCGTTATTTGATCTAACAATGCGCGTGCTGAAAAATACTCTTTGTGCGCTTCAAGAGTCATACTCTCCTGGTTCCAGCCGCTGATTTT
>NZ_JADDYG010000684.1:16397-17534 GCF_015163535.1 Vibrio sp. OPT46
AATATGAAAATGCGCTAATTTTTTCCACTTCAACGTGATCGGAGCTTTGGTTAAAGCTCAACATATTTAAGGTTTTAACATCACCATGAGACAGCGTTATTTGATCTAACAATGCGCGTGCTGAAAAATACTCTTTGTGCGCTTCAAGAGTCATACTCTCCTGGTTCCAGCCGCTGATTTTAAATGGTCCAGTCCCTATGTGGTAGGAATAACTAGAACCGAAAGAGACGACATCTCGACACAGAATAGACGCATGAGGAGTTGCTAGCATGTATGGAAACAACTTGTTCGGATGCTTCAATATGATTTTTAAGCAGTTAGATGTTTCTGCAACCACGCTATCAATGCATTGCCAGAGCTCGTGAACTGGTCCTTTTATCTCCCTGAGTCTTTCTATACTCCAAACCACATCCTGTATGTTAAGGGGTTCACCATCATGGCGATATATGCCCGGCCGCAACCATAACGTCATTACCTTGCCTTCCATTTTCCATTCGTGTGCTAACGATGGCTCGATACCACCATTGGAATTTTGGGTCAGCAATACGTCATAAACGCTTTTCGCGACGTGTAATTCAGTGTGACGGTAAGTATTCGCAGGGTCGATTTTGGATACCCAAGGGTAAGAAGAAATCAAAATAGCGTTATTTGATTCGTTCAATCGATTCACTTTTTCAGAAGCGATAGTCAGTGCTCTAACCGCGGTTTGACCGAACCAATCAATAAGTTTCGTTATTGAGTTCATTCTTCCTCTGCCAAGCTCCTCAACCAAAAACTCGGTCATCGCTTGTTGGAGGGAAATATTAATACTGAGACGGCTAGCGTTACTTCGGCCAATCGCAGGTTGCCAATCGACCCAATCGTAAGTGGCAAGCTTTTTCATCACAATAGAAACATTGCGCCTCGACGTGCAAATCACCGCTTCTAGCTCAGAAAGCGTAACAAGGTGATACTGGTGAGGTTCAAAGTGCTTTAACAGTAGATCCAGATACCTAAGATTGACATCGTTCACAAAGATTCCTAAGAGTTATTCCAAAGCAAAAAAATAGCACAGGACGCTTAGCAACTAAACTTCCTGTGCTATATCTAAACAAATTCAAAGCTTGGACTCAGCTCGACCAACAGAAGTCAAAAACG
>NZ_JADDYG010000684.1:17544-23232 GCF_015163535.1 Vibrio sp. OPT46
ATAGCACAGGACGCTTAGCAACTAAACTTCCTGTGCTATATCTAAACAAATTCAAAGCTTGGACTCAGCTCGACCAACAGAAGTCAAAAACGTTTACTAAGCCAAGAGGTAACTTGAATAAGTATTCTTAGAAACGGTAGCTCATACCTACAGAGAACACATTGATGTCTGCATCAACCGTTACTTTTTCATTGCCAAATTTCGCAATGTCTAGCTCAGGCATCATGTATTCCCATTCAACTTGTAGAGCAAAGTTTTCAGTAATAGCGAACTCTGCGCCTAAACCGTACATGCCTGTTACAGTGCTGTCAGAAATGGTGGTATGGCCTGCGCTACCGTCAATCACAGAGTTGCTAATTTTGAATTCAGCATTGAAGTAAGAAAGACCAGCTTTAGCAAAAAGGTTGAAACGATCGCCAATCGGTAGAGTCGCTTTTGGCTGAATCGATAGATACTTCATATCACCAACAGTAACAACTTTGCCGTCTAAAGCATCGTAACCACCAATGGCTGCTTCTAGAGAAATGTATTCGTTGAATTTGTAACCACCGAATACTTTGCCTGAAAGGCTTGAGTCATCTTCAAGTTTAAGTTTAGTGCTAGCGTTAGTACCACCACCATTGATAGAGCCATTAACATCACCAAACGATGCTTGACCTACAGATGCACCAACGTAAGGAGCTGCGTTTGCAACAGAACATGTTGCTAGAAGGGCTGTCATTAGCCATGTTTTTTTAAACATTGTATTTCACTGCCTGTTAATTATTGAGGTTGTGTTTTGCCCATCCTTAAGCATGCCATGCTATCCATTTCACTTGGTTTCAAAACCAAGTGGATGTTAATGAATAAAAACTCAATAAAACATGAAATATTTAGACACAACTTTGCCACTTTCTTTCTTAATTTTGACAATTTAGTCATTTCACAAGCATTGCTGCTTCAACCAGTTAGTGAGTTTGATGATTTCCGCTTGTTTGGCTCGACTCTTTTTATGAATAAAATAAAAGCTGTCGCCGGTTTCCAATCCATGAGAAGGGATGTACACCAAATCATGTGCTTTATCTCTTTCATTGAGCATAAAATCATTCGCAAATGCGATGCCTTGGTCATAACGCGCCGCCTCTATTGCCAACAACATATGACTAAAATGTTGAACATCGACATCTTTCGGCAAGGTGTAACCGCCCGCTCTGCACCACTCTGCCCAATCTTTTCCTCTCTCTCGATAAATTGAGTCTGTCGACAAAATAGGGTATCGCCAAAGCGCTTCTGGAATAGGTTGATCTTGCAACTCTTTCCAAATTTTATGGCTGCAGACCGGATACAACGTCTCCGCGTATAACTTTACCGACATGTAGTTTCGCTTTGGCTTCTCTACCGTGATAAAACAATCGCCAACGCTGTCTGTCTGTTCAGGATCACCAACGACCATATTGAGTGTCAGATCGATTTCTGGATGTAGGCGCTTAAAATCAGACAAACGCGGAATAAGCCACTTTACGGCGAGCGAGCTATAAATCGCCAACCGTATGCTGCCTTTGTCCCCTTCTCGCACCTTTTGGCTGGCCATCGCAATTGAGCTAATTGCTGGGCTAATATCCTCTAAATAGCGGGTGCCCGTATCGGACAAAGAGAGCTTTCTGCCTTGGCGGATAAATAATGATTCACCCAAGTAATCTTCTAATAATCGTATCTGGTGGCTAACGGCACTTTGCGTCACATTGAGTTCTTCAGCAGCAAGCGAAAAGCTAGAGTTTCTGGCAACAGATTCAAAACAGTGAACAGCTCTGAGTGGTGGCAATTTCATTATCTAAAAATCTCATACTTAAACTAATAAATATCACTTCACTTCATCCTATGACATCACCTACTCTTTGGCAAAGACAGAGGAGAGGAAAAAGTGAAAGTTACATCGGTCGGAGCAGCGATGCTGCTATTAATTGTTGGAAATCTCATTGCGGTGCTTTCGGACTCTTTAATTAAAAGTGTCGGAAATGAAGTGCCTATTTTTCAATTTGTCTTTTTCCGACAAATTTCAGCGGTGCTTTTCCTGCTGCCAGTCTACTTGCTAACAAAAAATGCGCCTTTTCTTGAAGGGTTTAAGTGGCATGCTGTTCGCGCTCACGTATGGTTACTTGGTGCAATATTCATGGTTTTGGCGATCTCATCTTTACCGCTCGCAACTGCGAACGCGATCTTTTACGCCGCGCCATTAATCATGTTGCCGCTTGCAGCAATCTTTTTTGGAGAACAGTTGTCTAAGCAATCGGTCGCCGCAGCGATAATGGGCTTTGCCGGTGTATTGGTCATCATTCGTCCAGACCAAATCGATTGGGCAGCCATTTCAGCTTTAGTTGTTGCAATTACTTTAGCAATCAATAACTTGCTCATTCGAAAACTGCCAAAAAATCAGTCTGTGATGCAAACGTTATTGATGACAAACTTGGCAGGTATTCCAGTAGCCTTCTTGCTTGTTCTGATCGAAGCAGAACCTTGGGACTGGAGTGCTTTCCCTGTTGCTGCTGGCTCAAGTTTGTTCATCATGATTTATGCAGCAACATGTGTCATCGCTTACCGCTCGATCGATAGCAACAAAATTGCCAGCGCTGAATACAGTGGCTTAATTGGTGCCGTGTTTGTGGGATTGATTTGGTTTGGAGAAGTGCCAGACATATTTATGGCAATAGGAACCATTATGATTGTTGTGCCTCTGGTTTGGCTTTCTAAACGAGAGCGTCGCAAGAAAAAGTTGCAAGAGCAACAAGAAGCGCACGTTACTTAAAGTTGTGCTCTAACCCAAAGACTAAAAAACCGAGCCGTAAGCGCTCGGTTTTTTTATGTGGCTCTAATCGGTTTTTACGTAAGCGACTACGTGAGATAAAAACTGCCTTGCAAAGCGATCATTAAACCGGATGCGATATTCATGCTCGGCTTCCGATACTAGACGCCAGCCTTCAGCAAAGTATTCTTTGATATCATCAACCGCCTCTTCTTTATTTTTGATGTGTTTCGCGTTCCACTGATAAGTGCAAGAGACAACGATCAGCCCACCCACATTGGTGGTTTTTTTTAGAGCATTGATCACGCTAAGTGGCGACTCACATTGATCAATCACATTTAAACATACGACTAAATCAAAGCGAGATTGGAGAGTATCAAGCTCAAAAGGCTGGTTAATTAGCGTCAAATCAACATGAGCACATTTCTGTACGATATCTCTATTCTCTACCTCTAAAGTGTTTAAGGTGTTCACATCGTGAAGGTAAGTAAGCCCGACGCGTTGTTCTTCTATTAATCGTTGCTTCAAGCCATCCATTAACCTATTTGAAGGCTCCACAAGCGTCGCTTCTTTAAGGTTAGGTAAGCGTTGCACTAGCTCATAATAATTTCTTCCCAGCGCCGCCCCAACCTCAAGTAGGGAGTACGGCTGAACGCTGCTTTCGATTACCGCTTGCGCAATAAAATCAGCAACTTGGGAGCAGTGAGGTGATGACAAAAAAGAAAGTGGGACTTGTTTTGAGCGACTGGTTATCATCTCAATCTGTTGCTCCTCAATGAACTTGTCGAACCATTGCGCCTCGAAATAACCAGCCAAACCGTGCTCGGTCAGGTAAAAATCTTCCATGTTTTTTCCGTTCGTACTTTAAGAAAAGTGATTGTATCGAACGCGGAAATTAACGGGTATTTCTGGCCGCACATTCCAATGGGAAAACAGATGAAAACGCCGCTTATGTGAAAAAGCCCTTTCATCTCAAAGATAAAAGGGCTTGTTAATCGCTTCGGTTAAGTCGCTAACTATTGTGGTAGAACAACGTTACCATCTTGAATTGGGAACGTTTTTGTCGCTGGTTTGCTCGCCAAACGAACCGTCGTTGGTGCACCTGAAACTTCGTAAGTGACGTCGTAACCCACTACTTTATCAGATGTCGTATATTCTGTATGACACTGTTTTTTCGTCGTTGTTACTACATCACCTTTTTGCACATTTTCCTGGATCTTACGACCTGTCAGTGCACCAGCAATCGTACCAGCTGCAGTTGCAATCACTTTACCTGAGCCACCACCGATTTGGTTGCCCAGCGCTGCTCCAGCTGCTGCGCCACCAACCGTACCAATAATTTTATTGTCATCCGCAGGGGCAACTTGCTCGGTTACTACCACGTCTTTACATACTTGGTGCGGCTTTTTCACCGTTTCAGTCACCGCTTCAACCAAAGTAATGTTTGCTTGAGTTGAAGCTGGTGGCGTTTTGTCTTTACAGCCTGCTAGTACAGCAACAACTGCCGTTGCAATTGCGATAGATTTCATATTCATGATTTACATCCCAGTATGGTTTGCTTTGATGAGCGTTATGGTAAATCGCAAAAGGGAAATCACATCAGACGAAAACAAACCCTCTGTTATTAACAAGTAAAGAAACACTGTTTTATAAGAGGTACGTCAAGAAACACTCAGCAGAATGTCAACAGAGATAAAACTGTATCACTACTGATTATGATTGGGCTGGACTAGTCTATGAGATTTATTTTTAAGCCAAGCTCAAAAATAGTTCGTCATCCGTTAAATACTTATGACGGTGGCTTAGATTACGCACGTGCATAAACATAAAATCAGGGAAACCAGGCGCTATAATGTTATTTGGTTCCCAGCATACACCGCCAACAAACACATATCGCCCCTGCTTGTCATCTTCGTGAAGGGGGTTATTAAGAGGAGAAGAAAACTCTGCTCGGCAACCTTCAACCACACAAACAATTTGTCCTTTAAAAAGGCCAATCACGCGCTTTACAAGATTTGCCTTGATACCACACCTCCATGCTTGGCGAGTGGCCATCTCATAGCCATATTTTCGGATCGCTTTCTTTTGCAAATGTACTACTAGGTTCATTTTGACTCCTGATTCAAGCAACTACGTGAAGCCCAAAGTCATAAAAGCAGATAGACGTCTATACCCGAGTGAGCTCATGGTACGTGGGAATAAACTACGTGATTAGACTGAGTTTAGTGTCGGATGAGATACACCGTCCACAATGCTGTAACGTATCGATTTACACCAATCAAAGGCAGATAACACATCAACTTTTGAGTGCTTTCCTGCGCTGTATCTGGTTACTTCTGTATATTACTATAACGAAATCACCCTCCACGTTTACCTATATAAATTTGTCGTAACGATAGAGGGTGCTTATCAAGGAGAGAGGATAACGCCTACACGTCGATGAGATAATTTTGACCTTCAGTTTCTAAACGATCAATCATTTTACGACACTCATTTAAATCAAGAGGTTGTTCAAAGCGGCGCTTGAGATTCATCAAAAAGAAGATATCTTCACACATGGCTTTCTCAGGTTCGTCACTGATTTTGGCGACCGGTGAACCATTGCACGTGACCATTTTTATCACGATAGAAAGTGGCTGGTAGGCGTCACCATCTTTATTGACATAATCACCCATATCATTGGCAAGAAAAGTACCGATACCAAAACTCACCTGAATACGTCCTTGGAAATACTCGCAAATATCTAACGCTTGTTCGAAGTTAAGTCCGTCGGTAAACACCAGTGTTTTTGTTAATGGGTCTATATTCAGCGACTGGTAGTGTGCAATCATTTTTTCACCCCAGCTATAAGGGCAACCACTATCGTGACGTACACCGAAGTACGCGTTACTTAGTTCTTCATCAAAGTC
>NZ_JADDYG010000684.1:23242-30389 GCF_015163535.1 Vibrio sp. OPT46
TGACTGGTAGTGTGCAATCATTTTTTCACCCCAGCTATAAGGGCAACCACTATCGTGACGTACACCGAAGTACGCGTTACTTAGTTCTTCATCAAAGTCTTTAAGGAAAGCATCGATACCAATCGTATCGGTTAACGCAATACCTAGTGCACCATTAAACATTTTTTGCCAACGTTGCAACGCCACTTTTTGCGAATCTCGCACATTCACCAGAGCTTGGTGTCCCATAAACCATTCATGAGCAACCGTGCCGATAGGCGTCAAGTTTAGCTCTTTTGCTAAGTGATAGTTGCTTGTTCCTGTCAAACATTCCGGCACTTCCTGGCACAAATATTCCAGCATAGTGCGCTGAGCTTGAAAGGAAAAACGTCGACGCGTCGACATGTCAGAAAATTTAAAGTTAGTAATGTTACGACGTTTTAGTTCCGACTTTAGGTGTCGAACTTTCTCTTCTAAAACAGTGGTAAATTGCGCAACAGGGATATCTGACCAACGCTGACGGCTACGAACTTCAGACACGATGCTCATGATGATCGTTTCGTACAAGATGGTGTCTCGCCACAAACCGTTAATGGTAATTCTTAACTGGCTTGAGCCATCAGCCATGGCTTTGTTATGGAAAGAGACATCGCTTTGTGGGTTGAAACGGAAATGGCGCAGTGCATCAACAAAGTCAGGATTCAGGTAAGGCGCGACACGCTTAATATATTCAATTTCTTCTTGCGTAAATTGAATATCTTGCAGTTTAAGGACTTCGGCTTTTACCTCGGGCAAAAGCTCAGAGAGGTCTTCCTCACTGCGCACGATAAACTTATATGACACCATCGCATCAGGGTAAAGCGCTGTTACAGCGCTCATCATATTGACTTTGTAGACATCGAAATCCAAAGCACTTTGAATGATGCGGGAAGAAAATAGTTTGGTGGTCATTAGGTGCCCTTCTACATGCCCTTCCTGGGTATATAACTTTTTGTTACTAACTAATTTGCGTAAACAATAAACACCCATCTATAGTTTGTCAACTTTTGTTACTAACCACTCATTTTTATAAGGTTTTTTTGTCTAGAATTCGAACAAGCATTGTGAATAAGTCAGAGTCATCCGTAAATTTATGCTCAAACCGTATTAAGAACACTACCGAAAACGTTTCTAACAACTCGTTACTTACCCATTGATTGACCACTTGTTATGCGCTAGATTACTTACAAATCAATATTAGGACCCAACCATGATCGTATCTGTCGACATTATTCCATTCAGGCTATCTGGCTGTGCCGATAAGGGATTGGAAGTGTTGTTGATTAAACGTTCAAATCCAAATCGGCCATACCATGGAGTCTGGGCACTACCGGGCGGATTTGTCTTTGATAAAGACTTAACCAGTGAAGGCGGACGCCCGGCCGATGAAAACTTTGAAGCGGCGCGTCGCCGAATTTGCCGTGAGAAAATCCATACCTACCCTCGCCATTTTAGCGAAGCGTTTATCGACGGTGATCCAAAACGCGATCCAGAAGACTGGAGCTTAAACATTACGCACTACGCCTTAGTTGATCGTAACAATGTAGAGCAAATAAATAATGCAGGTGTACCGGAATGCCAACTTAAATGGTTTTCGCTACAGGCTATTCTCAATGGAGAAGAAACCCTCGCATTTGATCATCAAAAAACCATTGAAAAAGCGTGGCAAAAGCTTCGTGCATCCATTGAATACACATCGGTTCTTTTGTTTGCATTAGACAAAGAGTTTTTGGTTGCGGACATCATTTCTGCTTATCAAGAGTTTGGTATTGATATCAGCCGAATGACGATTAAGCGCCGCTTGATAGATTCAGGCGTACTAAAACCCACTAATAAAGTCGCTTCAACCAACAAAGGCAAAGGTGGAAAACCCGCAATGGTATATACGCTGACTAGCGACGAAGTAACCTTTTTTCAAAACTGTTTGCGTGGATAAACGCAGACAATCTGACAGACAAGGAGTCTGCCATGACTGTTCGAGTAAACTATCAAACTACAGCAGTGATCGACGTTGATCCAGAGAAAGGCTTTAGTGAGTTATGTCCAAATGAACTGCCCGTTGCAGGTGCGTTGGAAATCGTACCGGAGCTTCTGAGTAATCATGCCAAAGGCCGATTAAAACTGGTCAGTCGTGACTTACACCCACCGAAAGCAAAATGGGATGCAGAATCGCCATCCAATATGCTTGAGCCCGTTGGTTTACCGAATGTGGATATAAAGTGGAACCGTCACTGTGTGCTTGGCACAACAGGTTCTGAGCTGCTAGATGGTTTACCACCCGTGTTGGACTACGATTTTCAAGTTAATAAAGGCATGGATCCTGATGCGCACCCTTACGGTATTTTTTTCCATGATATTGCCGACACCAAAACGACAGGTGCGCATGAATTTCTAAAGTTCAACGGGATTGATACCTTAGTTATCGGTGGCCTTGCCTTGGACTTTTGCGTGAAAAAATCCGTCATGCAAGCGCTGGAACTTGGCTACAATGTGGTAGTTAATCTTGCTTCAACTCGAGCGGTGCTGCCTGATAATGTAGAGAATGTGCTGACAGAGCTCAGAGATAATGGCGCATTATTTGTCGAGAAAGCGGACGACATCATCGTAGAAAAGTTCGCCTAGAAACGATAGTAACCGAGAAGGATTTCACCATGCATCAACACGAAAAATTGAATTACGTTGAATTTGGTTCCACTAATGTCAGTGCGACCAAACAATTTTTTGAGCGTGCTTTTGACTGGAGCTTTACCGATTATGGTCCAGAATATTCTGCATTTTCAGGACAAGGGTTGGATGGCGGATTCTTCAAATCTGAGTTTATAAACCAAACCGCAAATGGTGGCGCACTTTTAGTATTTTATAGCTCAGACATTCAGGCCACTCAGACAAAAGTAGAGCAGCATGGTGGAAAAATTATCCGCCCTATTTTCGAATTCCCCGGCGGCTGTCGATTCCACTTCACTGAACCGAGTGGAAATGAATTCGCAGTATGGTCAGAGAGCCATTAAGTCATCACAAATCAACAACACACCATCAACGTGAGCCCAAGCTAGCCAGATCCGGAACTGGCATTACATTTCTGGTTGACCTCATCCTTGGTTTAATTCACTGTTAGCGCAACAATTAATCGATGAGGCGCTAGACCTCGACCAAGGATGTCAAATGACTGCCGTCAGTTTTTTTCGCTTACTCTGCCTCGCTGCTATTTGGGGTGGCTCGTTTCTGTTTATGCGAGTCGCCGCCAACACATTCGGGCCAGCTTACTTAATCGAATTTCGAGTTACATTTGCCGCCGTCGCTTTGTTATTGATCGCCGTATATTTGAAGAAGAAACTCACGTTAACTGCGCATACTAAACACTTCTTTATTATTGGCTTATTCAATAGCGCAGTTCCATTTTTACTCTTTGCGTACGCAGCCCAGACCCTGAATGCATCAACTTTAGCAATATTGAACTCAACCGCCCCAATATGGGGAGCACTAGTTGGCTTTGTTTGGTACCGCAGCCCACTCACAGCGAAATCTGTTCTCGGTATGCTAATAGGCATTGGAGGCGTTGCAGTCTTGGTCGGCTTAGATACTTCAACCATAGGTGAAGAAGCCATGCTCCCTATTGCCGCCAGTTTGATGGCTTCTTTCAGCTATGGCATTGCTACCAACTACACTAAAAATGCGCCACAAGTACCTGCTTTTGACAATGCTCACGGCAGCATGTGGGCGGCGGTTATTTGGGTACTGCCGCTGCTACCATTCTTACCAATGCGTGCAGAACCAAGTCATTTCGAATGGAGCTCTGTTGTCACGCTCGGCGTTGTATGCACAGGGTTCGCTTATTTGCTCTATTTCCGCTTAGTTTCTGATATCGGCCCAGCGTCAGCACTGACTGTCACTTTTCTTGTTCCTGTTTTTGGTATCTTATGGGGCTACTTGGTGCTAGATGAGCCCGTCGGCTCTAACACCATCATTGGAACAATTCTAGTGCTTAGCGGCACTATGCTAGTCACCGGTTTCTCCCCAACAGCAATGCTCGCGAAGCGAAAACGAAGCGTGGCTTAATCAGCCTAATATGACTTCCACACCTCGCTTTTTGATTTGTTCAAGGTCACTTTTCGGAGCGGCTTTGTCAGTCAGCAGCACTGATATTTCGTCAGTCTTACCAATTGATGAGGGATAAATCTGCCCAAATTTACTAGAATCCGTTAGAACAATATTGCGCCTTTTTTTCGCAATGATGGTTTCTGCAATCTCAGCGCGCATCATGTCGCGGCTAGTAAAGCCAGTGTCTTGATGGAAGCCGTCAATACCCAAAAAGGCTGTGCTGAAATGAATGTTCTCAATACACAACTTAGTCAGCGGTCCGACCAAACTCTCGCCTTGGTGCTGATATACGCCACCAAGCAAGATAATGTTGGCAGAAGTGTTACGGATGAGATGGGCGATATACGCCGATGGCGTAATGATGGTCACATCGCCGCGCTCAGCCAATGTCCGAGCCAACAACGCATTGGCACTGCCTCCTTCAATCAGCACTGTCTCATTCGGTGCGACCAAATCCGCAGCTTGGTTTGCGAGCGATTGTTTAATATCGAAACGTACTTCTAGGCGGGCATCAATGTCATCACTTTGCAACGCGGTAGCTGCGCCGTGAATGCGCTTTAGGTAGCCCTGTTGCTCCAGAAAGTTCAAATCCTGTCTGATGGTCACACCCGACACGCCAATGATGTCAGAAAGCTCCGTGACTTGAACGCGTTTACGGTCGTTCACTAATTGCAGGATTTCATTTTGTCTTGGGTTCACAGGTTCGCTCCTTATTGATGGGCTTACAGTATACTCACCTGATGTTTCATATGAAAAGAAATTGAAAGTAAAAAGGAAAAAACGCGTGGTCTGATTAGCCAAGCTGTACCTTGCGAATCTCGCTCCCATCAACAGATAATAGGGCAACGGAAATGGGATAGAAGAAGAGGGGTTAGCTCCCTACATCCCAACAACGGTAAAGACTAGGATAAAAGTGATGGAAGAAATTTACTTCGCTGGCGGCTGCCTTTGGGGCGTGCAAGAATTTATGCGCCACCTTCCGGGCGTAATCAACACAGAAGCCGGGCGAGCAAATGGCACAACGGATAACACTCAATCCGAATACGATGGCTACGCAGAGTGCGTGAAAACCCAGTTCGATGCTGAGCAAGTTTCGGTTGAAACTTTAATGGGGTATTTGTTTGAGATAATCGACCCTTACAGCGTTAACAAGCAAGGTGAAGACGTAGGTGAGAAGTACCGTACTGGTGTTTATAGCCAAAACGAACAGCATCTCACCATCGCGAAAGCGTTTATCGCAGCACGACCGGACGCCGACAAGATCGCCGTAGAAGTACTGCCACTCACAAATTATGTACCAAGTGATGATGAGCACCAAGACAGACTCACAAACTTTCCGAATGATTACTGCCACATCCCATTAGATTTACTACATAAATACAGGGATAACTCGTAACCATTCAGTCAGCATCGCTTTAAAAGGCAAGATGCATATCAGTTAAAATCGATGCCTTCCATTAATGACAATGTCATTTCTGCCGCCGATATTTCCTTACAACCCGACGAGTTTTGTCCGCACCACAACGGTGTGAATTCATCTCGGTTTTGCTTTTCCATAAGCGCTCTTAGTTGAGCCATTTCAATGGATGCGTATGGGAATTTCGGCGCAAACTCACTGATGTAGCCTAGCTCCGACATTGCGCGATTCACAATGCCTCTCGCTGGTCGGCCCGAGAAAACATTGGTCACAGCGGTATGTTGCGCGCGTTCACTGGCAATGGCATATCGATGTAAAGACGATGTTTTCGCCTCATCACACAACAAATAGGCGCTGCCAACTTGAACGGCACTCGCTCCTAATCTCAACGCGGCTTCCACCCCTCTTCTATCAGCGATTCCGCCTGCAGCAATAACAGGCAAATTCACCCGTTTGGCGATTTGTGGTAATAACGCAATCAAACTTAATTGAGTAGTTAAATCATCCGATAAAAACATACCTCGGTGTCCACCAGCCTCCAAGCCTTGGGCGATAATACCGTCAACGCCTTTTGCTTCTAGCCAAAGTGCTTCGTCCACCGTGGTCGCTGACGAAAGGATCTTCCCTCCCCACCCTCTAATTCGAGCTAACAGATCATCGTCTGGCAAACCAAAGTGGAAACTGATCACTGGCGGTGCAAATGGTTCAATCGCGTCAGCAATATCATGATTGAAAGGCATCCTTGTCGGAGCGTTTGGCTGAGCCTGAACGGTTGCATCAACCTCGGAAAAATACGGTTGCAGCGTTTTTTGCCACTTTTCGTGCTTGTTGCCGTCATACTCCGGCATTTCATGGCAAAAGAAATTGAGGTTAAACGGTCGGTTAGTTGCCTGCTTGATAAGTTGAAGTTCTTTTACGATGGCGTCTTTGTTCAGCATTCCACAAGGTAACGAGCCAAGCCCGCCAACATTACTGACGGCTATGGTCATTTGGCTGTCTTGCACACCGGCCATTGGTGCTTGAATAATCGGTAACTCTGTTCCCAAAAGTGTATTAAATATCTTATTTATCATGACCTTTCCTTGAAAACTTAACCTTTACCTGTGATGGATTTGCGCCATCGTTATCCAGACTAGACTTTCACATGATTAACCGCTTATAAAGTTAAAGTGATGCATTTGTGCGCTATGCACTTTTGATAGAAATGACAAAGGGAGCCTATGGCTCCCTTAATATGCTGAATAACAAGAATCAAAGTGACTATCGTACGACATCTGATTCAAGCTCTAGCTCTGCTACAGACAGCATGGCAAACTCTTCCTCGGCGGTTGCTGCCACCAGTTTGTTGCGGCTGTATAACCCATAATAAACACCACCGATAAGAAACAATCCCATTGTCATGAAAAAGGCTGAGGGATCAAAAGCATAAACACCTGTCATTGCGATCAAAGAAAGCACCAGAGAAATACTCGAAGTAATTATCCCACCAGGCGTTTTATATGGACGAGTTAATTCCGGCTGTTTAATTCGCAATAAAATATGGCTCAAGGACATTAATGCGTACGATACAGTCGCACCGACAACAGCCATCGCCAAGATTAAGTCCCCCTCACC
>NZ_JADDYG010000684.1:30539-30963 GCF_015163535.1 Vibrio sp. OPT46
CATAAATGATTGAAAAGAAAGAAGCGATAAGGCCAGCCAATCCAAGTAAGTTCACGGCCATTGCTACCGTTGAATTGCCCGTAAGCTTTAGGGCGTCAACTAATGGCACCGCGCTATCGCCTATGACCTTTGAGCCAACCGCACCAGCCAAAAGGACGACTACGAGAGTTGCGGTTAGCAATAAAAACAGCATCGCACCAATGATGCCTTTGGGAACATCTTTTGCCGGATTTTTTGCCTCCTCTGCCGCTAAAGGCACACCTTCAACCGCAAGAAACAACCACATTGCAAATGGCAACGCAGCCCATACGCCATACCACCCAAACGGCAAGATTTCTGTTGCCTGAGCCGTCGCCGGAGCAATATCGAATAAGTTATTAACGTCAAAGTGACCAATAAGCACAGCAGCAGTAATGAGAATAGC
>NZ_JADDYG010000684.1:31092-33983 GCF_015163535.1 Vibrio sp. OPT46
ATACCAACCAATTCATTCACTGCTGAGCCAATAAAAATCACTATCGCAGCAGGCGCGAGCGCATATTCAATCAAAACTGATAAGCCAGTGAAAAAGCCGCCTGTCGGCCCCATCGCCTGTCTTGCGAAGCTGTAACCACCACCCGCAGCAGGAATCGCCGCAGACATTTCAGCTAAAGACAATACTAGCGTGAAATACATTATTGCCATCGCGATAGCAGCAATAAGAAAGCCTCCCCATCCTGCTTGAGCGATGCCAAAGTTCCAACCGGCAAAGTCACCAGATATAACATACGAGACACCTAAGCCAGCAAGTAAAATCCAACCTGCGGTGCCTCTTTTTAGCTGCCTTTTGGCCAAGTACTCCTGATGTTTAGACATAGTAAATCCTTCTACTTTGATGAAATTAAAAAGTTGTCGCTGTGTTTATCTTCAACGCTTGCGCCACTTGGCTCATTGATATCGGAGCGATCTTTCAGGTTCACTCCTGACAGTTGTAATTTTCGAGCCTCCTTGAGCAAGTAAAATGCGCGTTCACAGGCATCGTCATAGTTGAGCCCCTGGGGACGCACATTGGAAATGCAGTTTCTTTGGGAATCTTTAGAGCCTCGTTTAGCCCCCCAAGTGAGATACATACCCATGCTATCCGGAGAAGTTAGACCGGGCCTCTCTCCAATTAAAACCAGCACGGCCTTGGCGTTAAAACATTCACCAACATCATCCCCTACCGCTACTCTTCCTTGCTTTACGATTGTGATAGGTGCGAATTTCCATTGATGTTCATCATCAGCGCTTAAAAGAGAAATCAATCGAGTAACAACAGGCACGGCATGGTTTTGAATTGCGACGGAAGAAAGTCCATCAGCAATAACAATCGCAAGATCAATGTCAGTGTTATGCTCATTTGCTATCAAGTTGAGCGTTTGCCAAGAAGATTCATCAAGCAGCCTTCCTAAATCGGGCCTTTGCAGGTACATAAGCCGGTCACTCACTTGACTGCTCACTACCACTGGAGGTTCTAAGGTATTTTCAAGAATCGAGTAAGAGTCCGACAAACCAGCAACGAGAGACTCAATATTCAAACTGCAATGCACTGCATCCATAGCTTGGGCGTGATCCAGCTGAAATGAGAGTAACTCGTTGGTTGGTACACTGTTCCCGCTGCGACCCAGAGCGATCCGAGCAGAGGTGAAGTCGCGTAACTTGCCCCAAGGGTTATGTGTGACAACTTCAGACTCATCTTGTGGGGACTGAGCAATGGTGATTACTTTACCCATGAGAATACCCCTTATTCAGTTGGTTAATTGCTCCCGAAAACGAGCGAGAGATTTGCTCACTTAACCGAACGTCTTGCACGCTCTCGAAAATCTGCATCTCCATTAACCATTGTTCAAACTCTGGTGCTGGCTTCAAACCGAGTACTTTTCTTGCGTAAAGGGCATCGTGAAATGAGGTAGTTTGATAGTTGAGCATGATGTCATCAGACCCTGGAATACCCATGATGAACGAGCACTCGGCCACACCTAATAGTGTCAGCAAGTTATCCATGTCATTCTGATCGGCATAGGCATGATTGGTGTAACAGATATCGCAACCCATAGGTAAACCAAGCAACTTCCCACAGAAATGATCTTCAAGCCCAGCACGAATGATCTGTTTGCCATCAAACAGATACTCAGGGCCAATAAACCCAACGACAGTATTAACCAACAAAGGATCGAACTGTTTCGCGACAGCATAAGCGCGGGCTTCACAAGTCTGTTGATCGACCCCATGAAATGCATTCGCAGACAGCGCTGTACCTTGTCCGGTCTCAAAATACATCACATTGTTTCCTACACTGCCTCGATTCAAAGACAACGCGGCTTCATGGGCCTCTTTCAAAATCGACAAGTCGATTCCGAAGGTATCATTCGTCCCTTGCGTGCCGCCTATCGACTGAAAAACGAGATCGACTGGTGCACCCATTTCAATGGCTTCGATCGTGTTCGTGACATGAGTTAACACACAAGACTGAGTCGGTATTTGATAGTGTTGAATCACCTCATCCATTAAGTTCATTAACTTAATAGCTTGAGGTACATTATCTGTTGCCGGATTGATACCGATAACCGCATCGCCATTTCCGTACATCAGACCATCAAAAATGGTCGCTGCGATACCGTTGAGAGAATCAGTGGGATGATTCGGCTGTAAGCGAGTAGACAGGCGACTCGGCAAACCAATCGTATTCCGAAAAGCCGTGACAACTTGGCATTTTTTAGCAACGAGAATCAAATCCTGGTTGCGCATAATCTTACTGACTGCGGCCACCATTTCTGGTGTTAAACCTTGACGAATTTTAGCCAACGTTTCACCATCGGCTTCTTCACTCAGCAGCCAATTTCGAAAATCTCCGACCGTCAAGTGCTCAATCGGCTTAAAGGCTTCAAGGTCATGCGTATCGATAATTAGGCGAGTGATATCGTCGCTTTCGTATGGAATAACCGCCTCGTTAAGAAACGTTTTAAGTGGTAACTCAGACAGCGCCATTTGTGCGACTACACGTTCTGCCGCTGACTGAGCACAAACCCCGGCTAACGCATCGCCTGAGCGCTCCGGTGTCGCTTTCGCCATCAAGTCAGCTAATGACTTAAAGGTATAGACTTTACTTCCTTGTTGCCGACGATAAGTTGCCGTCATTGCTCTTCCTCTTCACTATTTGGTTCGCTTTTTGCTGAACTATCAATAAGCTTTAAGAAAGTATTGCTAAATGTGTTCCGTAGCGTTATCAAAAACTGGCAACATTTATAAACCAATAATAAACAATGAGTTATGTAAATACTGCTCCAACATGACTCACAAAAAAGGAATGAGCATCACAAGGATGAGTAACCAAATGCCCCAAACTGC
>NZ_JADDYG010000684.1:33993-62957 GCF_015163535.1 Vibrio sp. OPT46
CAAATGTGTTCCGTAGCGTTATCAAAAACTGGCAACATTTATAAGCCAATAATAAACAATGAGTTATGTAAATACTGCTCCAACATGACTCACAAAAAAGGAATGAGCATCACAAGGATGAGTAACCAAATGCCCCAAACTGCACCAATGCTGTGCATCCATCACACTAAGGATGCAAACCAACAAGCTGCGAGTCTGATAAACTGGCAACAGGAATATGACCAACTCAGCGATGGCCGATTTTTAGGTCAAATTCGAGAACGACGATTTCCCAATTTCCATGTATTTCGTGAAGACAGTAACCGCTCGCTAAGACAGCAATGCAGGGTTGAAGAGGGAGGTATTTGGTTGGGTTTGAGTGCGGAAAATAAGCCGCTACACCTAAATCACAGTCAGTTTAATTCAAGCCAACTTTTGCTTAGGCAAGGTGGCGCTGATTTTGAGTTAATGACACCGGAGCAGTTTTCTATCTATGGAATAGTGCTCGACAAAAACTTCGTTCACATCATAGAAAATCAACTTGAGCTTGGGAGTATCCAAAACAACACATTACACTTAACGGGTTTGACGGAAAAACACATTCAACAACTTAAATACTACTTAGGCATGTTACTTGGTTCCGCCGAACCAAGATGGTCTGAAACCACACATCAAGCAATCTTAAAAGATATTGTGCTGGAGCTGTTCTCACTCAGTTCACTGCACACGAGCCATCCGATATCAATCTCTCATCGTCAACACGTGATGCACCGTATAAAACAACAGCTACAGGATCTAGACTACCGTACACCGATAACCGTCAGTGAACTGTGTGATGCAGTACACGTCAGTCGTCGCACACTACAGTACACCTTTGAACATTGCTGTAATACTTCCCCAAAGCAGTTCATACATCGAATGCGCCTGAATCAAGTACGTAGAGTGCTACAAAGCCCTGAAGATAATCGAACAATTGCAGAAATCGCTTTTGACTTTGGTTTTTTCCATCTCGGGCAGTTCAGTCAAAGCTACAAGCGGCTATTTGGTGAGACACCAACTGAAACGAGAAAATGGGAGTCCAGCAAATAAGATGACAGGCAGTATATTCTTTCAGATCCTGCGTTGGGGCCATGTTATGCAGTCGCAATGATTTGCTGAAACTTAGCATGAAGCTCTTCAAGTGCCGCTTCAACATCCGGTTCTGCACGGCTCAAGTGCGAGATTAACGTCATAAAATAGCAGTCAAAAATCAGCGGTATTTTTCCCTCAAGGACGGAGCTTCCGTTTACAGATTGAAACAAAGCTTGGTTAAACGACTGATAATAATCCAAATCCCAAATCACTTCTTTCAACAAAGCTCGGCTCAGCTCAACGTTCGCAAAATAGTAGCGATAGTATTTCTCCGTCAGCGCCAAACCAATGTCGATATCGGTTTTACCTTCCACACTGACTAGCGTTTCTTGGCTGATCTGTTGCAGTTGCGCCAGCATCCCTTCGCGCAAAATCGACAGTTTAGTCGGGAAATGGCTAAACACTGTGCCATCGGCTACTCCTGCTTCTCTCGCTATCTGCCTTGTGGTCGTCATGTCATAGCCATTTTGAGCAAAAGATGCCCATGCGGCTTTTAGAATTTTATCTCTGGTTTGTTGTCGCTTCGTCATTGATGTGTCTGCTTAATGAGCCTGAAAGGATCATACCTTGCGTGGTTGAGATTGACAAATTGAGCGCGCTCATTTATAAAATTGATCATGCTCATTTTATATAAAAACAAAAGGAATCGCTCATGTACGTATTAAACAAACTAGGCCAAGGATTGATTTTCTTCCCGACCATCTTCTGCTTTTCGTATATTTTAAGACCGATATTAATGGTCATCCTTATTCCAGGAGGACTCGCACTTTTGGCGTTAATCGGTGGCGCAGAAGTCAGAGCGGAACTCAAAGCCATGCTGCTTGAGGAGTTTTTTGGCGTTAGCCCATCGCACACCACCTCGAAAAAGGCGTGAGTGCGCTACAAACGTTGGCAAGGCTAAGTAAAAAAGAAAACGCGCAGATATCGAGATCTCAATACCTGCGCGTAGATGCGGTGAAAATAAGACTGGCTTTAGTCAGTATTCATGTTCTGGCCAATTCGCCATAAAACGCCACTAGGGTCAAACAAACAACATTCGCGTATGCCCCAAGGTTGCTCGACTAGCTCTGTCAAACGCGAACCAAATTCCTCATGACCCACTTTGGATAAGTGCTGATGCCAACTTTCTGCGTCTTCTACGAGCAAGTGCATCATGAAGTTATTGCCGTGTTCTGGCTCATAAAAATTCTGTAAAAGAAACGCGCAGCTACCTTGAGAGAAGTATGCTACATCACCGAAGTCCGACGCCATTTCAAAGCCAATCGCCTCATAAAAGCGTTTTGATAGCGCGTAATCTTTCGCCGGAACAAATGATTTGATTTCAACAATATTGAGGTTTTCCATTTCCAATTTCCTAAGCCTTTTTCCATAAAACTGACTGACGTAATCTCGCTCTATGCCTTCTATTCGCCTTGCGTAATCTGCTGTGATGACAGTGGCACACACTCTGCCATTTGCGTTTGTAACCACGTGATAAATTTATGTTCGAGTTCTGTACGCTTTTTATCTTGACTCAATAAAACGTAATTGCAACTTGATGGAGAAAACCCAAATGGTGCGACCAAATTACCACGCTTAATATCGTCCATGACAAAAGGATACGATCCCATTGCGACGCCTAAGCCATCCACTGCGGCTTGTATGCAAAAATAAAAATGCGCGAATGATTGCTGAGTGTTGCCGTTGAAAGTTTCACAACGTGTTGATTGCTGCCAATCCGCCCAAGCATTCGGTCTGGTTTGGCTATTCAACAATCGAGCTGCTTTCAAATTGTCTTTAATGGATTGCCAATACTCAGGAGAAAATACCGGCCCCACCCACTCTTCCACAAGAATGGTTTTGTCGTAATCGTGATGCTGCGCAAAATCGTCTCGACGAATCGCCATCGAAAGCCCAGTTGATCCTAATGTTACCGGGCCACCAGCCGTCGACAAACGAACATCAGCACGGTGTTCATCATTAAACGCGGCCAACCTTGGCATCAACCAGCGCATGGTTAATGTCGGTTCACAAGACACTTCAAGATGCTGATGCTTCTCTTGAATAAGCGTATTCACGCCTGTTTCTAGCGTTTGGAATGCCGTTTCTGTGTATGTCTTGAGTAATTCGCCTTCTGCCGTCAACACGACTTTCCTGCCCTCTTTGAAGAACAAAGGTTGAGACAGATATTGCTCAAGTTGCTTGATCTGCTTACTCACGGCTCCGTGGGTAATGTTCAGTTTGTCAGCCGCTTCAGTGTAGCTTGAAGAGCTCGCCGCAACGTGGAATACATAAAAAGATTTCAGGTGACGCATCTGTGAGTTTTTCTCACCAATATGGGAATATTTTTCGATTATAGTCAGTAATAAAGACGCCTACAATTCCGCTACATCCCAGACTTCATCATTCAAACAGGAAATCGATATGGAATTTGTAACTCTTGCGTTATTAGGTGTGCTTATTGTTATTAGCCCTGGCGCAGACTTTGTTTTGGTATTAAGAAATAGCTTAAATCAAGGACGAAAAGCAGGCGTGTACAGTGCGATTGGTATCAGCATGGCGATCAGCATCCACATCGCTTACTCCATGCTGGGGATCAGTTACTTAATTTCACAAAATGAATGGTTGTTTAATCTCGTGCGCTATCTTGGGGCCGCTTATCTTGTCTACCTTGGGATTAAAGGAATATTCTCCTCGCAACCTGCATCAAACTCAGAAACCGTTCAACAGAGCGAGTATTCAATGTGGCGATTTTTCATGCAGGGATTTCTGTGTAATTTACTCAATCCCAAGACGATGCTGTTTTTTCTGAGTATTTTTAGCCAAGTGATTTCTCCCGACTCTAGTCAGCAACACATCGCCTTGTTCTACGGGATTTATATGATTGCGCTGCATGGTATTTGGTTTTCTATCGTTGCTGTTTTATTCACGTCACCCCAGCTACAAGCTTTCTTGTTGAAGATTAAGCATCGACTCAATCAAGCATGTGGGGCGGGATTGATCATTTTCGGCGCAATGCTGGGCTTAAAGGTGTAGTACGCTTGCGGTCCGATTACCCCAGTTCAAATTGATCATTGAACAAGTGGCAGCAATCAAATAAAAATCAACATTATCAATACTTTAAATTAGAAAAAAACAGCCAACGTGCGCTGGCTGTTTCGATACAGTTAATGGATGACCCGAGCGTCCCCTTTAAATAACTGAGACAGATCGATAGTGAATATCGTCACTGTCGGACGTTTAGGCAGAGCATTTTCGATTGAAAACTCTGGCCCAGCTGGAACGAGGGGGAAGTGAATAGCAGTCGGCCACGTTGACGAAGCTTCATTACCGCCCGGCTCAGATATTGAGAAAGAAAACGCAGGTAAACGGGTCATAACACTTACCTCAAATGACTGATTAGCGGGCTCAAGCGAGCCCGCTTAGGTTTTGCAATATTATTGTTATTTTAACGCTTACTTAATCACTAACGATTGATGACGTTAGATATCAAGTTCTTTGTCTTCAACGTGGTTGGTGATCATCGCTTCAGTGGTGATCATCAAGCCAGCAACAGACGCTGCGAATTGAAGCGCTGAACGTGTTACTTTCGCAGGGTCCAAGATGCCCATTTCGATCATGTTGCCGTATTCACCTGTTGCAGCGTTGTAACCGTAATCGGCATCACCCGCTTTAACAGCGTTCGCCACAACAGAAGCTTCGTCACCTGCGTTAGTTGCGATTTGACGAAGAGGCTCTTCCATTGCACGTAGCGCAACTCGGATACCCACGTTTTGGTCATCATTGTCGCCTTTTAGATCCGCCAATTCTTTCGCGATCTTAGTTAGGGCAACACCACCACCAGCAACAATACCTTCTTCAACCGCTGCGCGGGTAGCGTGTAGCGCATCGTCCACGCGGTCTTTCTTCTCTTTCATCTCAACTTCGGTTGCAGCGCCGATCTTGATCACCGCTACGCCGCCAGAAAGCTTCGCAACACGTTGTTGAAGCTTATCTTTGTCGTATTGAGAAGTGGTTGTTTCGATTTGTTTTTCAATCGAAGCCACACGATCAGCAATCGCGCTTGCTTCTGCTGCACCACCCACAATGGTTGTTGTGTCTTTGGTGATGGTAACTTTCTTCGCACTACCTAGTTGCTCTAACGTTGCTTTTTCGAGCTCTAGGCCGATTTCTTCAGAGATGACCGTACCAGCAGTTAGTACCGCAATGTCTTCCATCATCGCTTTACGGTTGTCACCAAAGCCAGGCGCTTTCACCGCGGTCGCACGCACGATGCCGCGCATGTTGTTCACAACCAATGTCGCTAGCGCTTCACCTTCGATGTCTTCAGCAATGATCAATAGCGAGCGAGAAGATTTCGCCACTTCTTCTAGTACAGGCAATAGCTCGCGGATGCTGCTGACTTTTTTGTCCACCAATAGGATGTAAGGGTTGTCTAGCTCGACGCTGCCATTTTCTTGGTTAGTGATGAAGTATGGCGACAAGTAACCGCGGTCAAATTGCATACCTTCAACCACAGACAGTTCGTTGTTTAGACCTTGGCCCTCTTCCACCGTAATCACGCCATTGCGACCCACTTTTTCCATCGCTTCTGCAATGATTTCACCGATCGCGCGATCGCTGTTTGCAGAAATGCTACCCACTTGGGTGATGGATTCTTTGTCACTGCATGGCTTAGACATTTCACGTAGTTTCTCAACCGCCGCTTCAGTGGCTTTGTCGATACCACGTTTTAGGTCCATTGGGTTCATGCCAGAGGCTACCGCTTTAAGACCTTCATTGATGAAAGATTGCGCCAGTACGGTAGCCGTCGTTGTACCGTCACCCGCTTCATCATTCGCTTTGGACGCCACTTGTTTCACCATTTGTGCGCCCATGTTTTCGAACTTATCTTTCAGTTCGATTTCTTTCGCTACAGACACGCCATCTTTGGTGATGGTTGGCGCGCCGTAAGATTTATCAAGCACAACGTTGCGGCCTTTCGGGCCTAGTGTCACTTTTACTGCGTCCGCCAGTAAGTTCACACCTTTCAGCATTTTTTGACGTGCGTCATTAGCAAATAATACGTCTTTTGCAGCCATGGTTATCTCCTCAAAAAACTACTACAAAAATAATTACTCAACGATTGCTAACACATCAGATTCGGACAGAATTAAGTATTCTGCGCCGTCAATTTTCTCGGTTTTCACGCCGTAACCGTCATTGAAAATGATTTGGTCGCCCACTTTGACTTCCATCGCAGCGCGTTCGCCATTTTCAAGACGTTTACCTAAACCAACAGCAATGACTTTCCCGCGGTTTGATTTTTTCACCGACTGAGAAGTTAAAACGATTCCCCCTTCAGATTTATTTTCCACCTCTTGTCTTTCAACAATTAGCTTGTCATTTAAAGGACGAATTTTCATTTTTAAGTGCCTCCTACTTGGAACCAAAAATAAAAGACAAAATAAACATCAAGATGGATTTGCGAGTCGACAGCTCGCTTTCGATGAAAATAATAAGGTCGAAAAATTAGAGTTCAAGAGGTGAATTTGATAAAAATTTTTTATTAAATTAAATAAAATTTTCTATCGAATTATCGCATTCACAACTACTTAGCATCTCTTTATGATGGAAAATATGCTCAATCAAATCTAGAGTGGTTACGTACTCTTAAAAAGGATAATCAAACAATGAAAAAGGCCGTATCTCTATTTCTTGCAACGTTGTGCGTTGGCTTCCTCTCCCCCAACGTGTCGGCTTCTGAACGCGCTGAACAAGGGTGGCAATTGATTGACAAGGGCGCGATGATTGTCGATGTGCGTACGCCGCAAGAGTTTTCTGAAGGGCATTTGGATAATGCCGTCAACTTCCCTTTATCTGAACTTGATAAACATTTTCAAGACGTCGATAAAGATCAAGCTATCGTGTTGTACTGTCGCAGTGGTAACCGCTCTGGCAAAGCGTATCAATACTTACAAACGCAAGGCTTTACGAATCTGCACAATGCAGGTGGCTTAGAAGAACTACAAGACGCCAGATAGTCGTCTCCGTTCTAATATACAAAGTAAAAGCGCAGAGCGTGTCGCAAGCGTATTGTAACGCGCTCTGTTTCTAAATACTTATCTACAACAACTCTACTTTGGCCCTGCATCAAATTGAGTCAGGTTATCCGATATCTCGAGCCACGGCGCTTTCGACGCGACAAAAATATGGAAATCAGGCTTGTGAGAAGATGTGTCATCCAAGATACCAAGGCGAATATTGACGATCCCATTGTTCTTTTTCGAATACAGACTTGATCCGCAGTGGCGACAAAAGCATAGCATGGTATTTTCGCTTTTCTGATAAGTTTGAATATCTTCTTTCCCTTGGATAATAAGCAGTTTATCCAACGCAATACCACCGGCAGATGAATAGTCAGAACCTGTGAACTTGCGGCATTCAGAGCAATGGCAATTTCCCATGTACTTAAATTCATCTGCCACTTCCAACTTTACCTTGCCGCACAGACATGAGCCTTTTAGTACTTCCATTTGAATTCCTTTTTGTTATGAATCTAATTGAATTAGATGGCTATCTCGACACCATGCCATTGCAATACGAAAAATTAAAGACAGGCAATACAGGTTTTCAAAAATGAAACGAAAATGTAAAACTTTCCATTCAGAGGGAGGTGCGCTGACACGTGAAAAATCGAGCTATTTTAGATACAAAAACACCAAGCAATAACGCTTGGTGTTTACCTCACAGAATGTCGCCTCAGAAAAGGCGCTTTCCGCTGTGCTTAAAAAATGCAGTGTTTAGTAAAGCTGGTCGCTTCGTTTGCAGTCCAGTCACCTTTCGGCTTATCTTTCAGGTTTTCACACCATTGCTCGCTGCCGACACCATCTTGCAGAACACAATGCTTTGCAAAGTCTACCGCGTTGTCTGCTGTCCATTCTGTTTTTGGCTTATCGCGCATGTCGTTACACCAGCCTTCAGTGCCCACTTCATCACTACAAGCGGTCAAAGCAGAAGCCGCCAACATCAGCATGACTAGTTTTTTCATAAATTTAAGGTTCCAGTTGCAAACAATAGTAAAATTAAACTCAATCTCTTCAACACGTGCCCATTCAAGTGTCTGAATAAAGGCGTCACTAGCTGAAGTGACTTTTGTATCAACTATAACGAAATTATCAGTCTACGTGTTAAGACATCGAAAAATTATTGAGCGACTCTGTGTAAAGCGCGCCATTCTAAAAGCTATAGGCAGCGCGCTTTCGTTAGCTCACCAACCTTAGAAGAGCCAGTACCAAAGCACGCTAAACGCAGCTCTAATGCCATTTGTTCAAAGTGTTCGACGACAGACTGCGTGCTGATCGTCGCAGCTTTTAATACCGCACCAGCTTGCCCAATGAGATTAGCACCCAAATGAATGGCTTTCGCCGCTTCAAGTCCGTTATGAACACCTCCCGAGGCGATCAACGGTAATGTAGGATGCAGTGCGCGGATTTGAGCCAAACATGTTGCTGTAGGGACACCCCAATCGCGGAAAAGCTCGGCTGCACGCTGCATTTTCGGATTGTCTTGGCAATACCCTTCAACCGCACTCCAGCTTGTACCACCCGCGCCCGCAACGTCAATTGCATCCACACCAGCATCAATTAATCGCTGCGCAACGTGTCCGCTAATACCAAAACCGACTTCTTTGATAATGATAGGAACCTTCACGCGAGATTTAAGCATCTCAATTGCCTGGAAAACACCAACCCAATTGTGGTCGCCATTTTTCTGAAACGCTTCCTGCATTGGATTAACGTGCACAAACAAGGCATCTGCTTGAATCGCCTCAACCGCACGTTGCGCATTATCGAGTTTACCTTTATCGAGCAATTGAGCGGCTCCAAGGTTGGAATACAACGGTACTTCTTTCGCCAACTCACGAATGGTTTTACCCAAGCCCGAATGCTGACTTTCTTCTAAGCTAATCCGTTGCGAGCCCACACCCATGGCAATACCTAATTCGCTTGCGGCTTCAGCCAAACGACAATTGATCGTTTCTGCGTCTTTTGCTCCGCCAGTCATCGAGCTAATCAAAAATGGTAGCGCTAATTGATGACCAAGAAACTCTGTCGATAAATCGATCGCGTGAAAGTCACATTCTGGCAGCGCACAGTGTTCGAACTCGACAGACTCAAAACCCGCCGTTTTATGCTTCATGCTCATATCATGATGTAAAACAGCATCTAGGTGTAAATCTTTTCGGTTAGTTTGCGGAGCCATAATGTCACCCTAAAGTAAAACAGTCGCGCAGTATTGCGATCCTTATCAGTAACGTCAATGCGAATTTTGTGAATTTGCCGGATTACTTTTCCGAAACGAGTAATGAATCTCGACTGCCCCTGACATTATAAGAAAAGAAACTCGCTTTCCGTTTTCAACAAGCCGGCAAGTTTCTCTTCAAATTGAGATAATCAGCGTACGATACCCATGATGCAAATGGATCACATTGCTCTGTAGTTTACTTTACGCTGTCCGACAGAATTAGCGACACAACAGTGCTTGTCGTCGTTGGTTCAAACTGTTCGGGATCATCACAGAATTGAATTTTTCCTTTTTCTTCTACATGGAACAGCGGTACAACTGAACTACCTTTGTGATGCGCTAAATAATCTTGATACGTGAAGTTATCGCTCAATTTCGTGTGTTTAACCTCTGCACCACGACTTAACATACTGGCTAGCTGGGTATAGCTTACATTGCCGCCCATCAGCAATTTACCATGGTACTCCTGAGCCACGGAGTGCTTCTCGCTGCCATTGCCGTTGGTTTTCACTTTTTGTAAGCAGTGAACTTTATCTTCCCCAAACTCGTCGACGAATTGCATGCAAGCCATAATGTTGAAATGCTGATCGGGCGTTAATGCAACCACTTGACCTATTCCTATCAAGTTCAAGTTGTCGTCCGCGTGACTAGAAATAGGGTTGCCGTAATAGTAATCCAATCCCAACATACGAACCTGACTGATGTACTCCCAGTTTGAGTCAGTCATTAATACGCGACGGTCATAACGCGCTAGCGCCTGCCCTATTTCTCTTGCAACTCGGTTAGCACCAATCAACAAGAAGCCGCGTGGTGCTGGCTCTGCGACGCCCAATGTCAGCGCTATAGGACGTGCCGTCGCACTTTGTAACACGACCGTTCCTATAATCACCATGAAGGTCATAGGGACCAGTAAAATCGCTTCATCAATGCCGTATTCGTTCAATTTGATCGCGAAAAGAGACGAAATCGAAGCAGCAACAATACCGCGCGGTGCAACCCAAGACAAAAACAGCTTATCTTTGAGACGCAAGTTGCTGCGGAAGGTTGAAAGAAAAATCGATAACGGACGCGACACTAACTGCATAAATACAAACAACAATAACGCACCGCTACCTAGCGCAGCAAAATCATCCAGACTGATTCGAGCCGCAAGGAAGATGAACAATCCGGTGATCAGTAAAATGGTTAAATGCTCTTTAAAGTGCAGAATTTGCTGAATATTGATGTCTTTAGCGTTTGCGAGCCACATACCCATTACGGTGACGGTTAGTAACCCAGCTTCAGACTCAATGTGGTTAGAGACCGAAAATACACCTAGAACCACCATCAAAACCGCAAATGGCTGCAAATATTCCGGTAGCCAAGAGCGACGCATGATCGTCGCAACTGCATAGCCTGAGGCCGCACCTAGCATGACGCCGACAGCAATGATCGTCCCAAACACTTCGACGCTATTTATCGCGCTGTGAGATACGATAAACTCGTAAACCATCACAACAAAAAGCGCACCGAGCGGGTCAATCAAAATCCCTTCCCATCGCAAAATGTTAGCAAGCGTACTGTTAGGTCTTACGGTTCGTAGAAGTGGCACGATGACCGTCGGCCCTGTTACTACGGTTAAGCTGCCGAACAACATGGCAAGCTCCCAAGTAAAGCCGAGGAAATAGTGTGTTGCGATACTGGTCGCCGCCCACGAAATGATCGCCCCGATGGAAACAATGCTCCATACCGAACCACTCACGCCACGAATTTCTTTAAAATTTAAGGTCAAACTGCCTTCAAATAAAATCACTGCCACCGCCAAAGAGACCAACGGAAAGAGCAAATTACCTAATATCTCATCAGGATTTAACCACTGCATAAATGGCCCGACGATCAGCCCTGCCAACAACAAAAATAAAATCGCTGGCAAACGCAATCGCCAAGCTAACCATTGGCAACCTAAACCAATAACCCCAACCGCTGACAGCACCAGCGCTTCATTACCCACTTGCATCAATAATTACCTGTTTTTGTCTTTTTTCGCGTGAATGCGCTATACCCGAATACATTCAGCCTTACGGTCAGATAGAAACTACCGAACGTGCAAATCAAACGACTGACCTTCGATGACATCGCTACGAAACGCACATGTTTGAAGTCATTTGGCGATCGCATCAGAACTATGAATATAGTTGACCCCCAATGACTTAACGACTCATTTTTGTTCATCAGGTCTTAAAGTGGCACACAAGTGTGCGACTTTGTCGAATTCATCATTACGCATTGAGTTTCATTATGTAGAATGATTTCTAAAGAAAGCGCGGAACCTAGCACTATATGAGGCTAAGGCATAGAGCATGAACTAAGCTTTAGCGTAAGTGCTCAAAGTTAAGAATCGTGGGTCACGCGACGTACGCAAGGAGAAATGGATTGTACGTAATACTAGCACTGTTCATGGCGTGTCTCGCCATCCTCATCGGAGTGAAAGCCGCCAACCGAGCTGCACTTTTAGAAAAAGAACTAACCAAACTTCGTGAGGAAGTCACATCACTACGAGCCAGTGTCCATGGGGGCTCAAGCCCACAAGTGCACCAACAATCCAGCATCGAAAAAGACACACCATCTGTAGCGACGTCACCTCACATAGAATCACAACAGAAAAATGTCTCATCCTCTGGGGAACATGATCCAGCTGCCAACCTAGACTTGGACCAGAGCGCTGCGAATCAAGGGTACGCCCAGATAAGAGAAGTGCAACTGGATGTTTTTAGTCAAGAAAATGAGTCATTCCTTCAGAGTAAAGTTCAGAGCCTGCTTAGCAACATCCAAGAAAATTGGTTGGTTTGGGTAGGCGCATTGGCCATGCTGATCGGTGGAGGTTATCTCGTACAGGTGATTGGTAGTCACATCCAGTTTTCGCCATTTATGCGAGTGTCCTTTGCCTTTGTGATCTCATTACTTATGGTGCTTGTTGGCGAGTGGTTTCACCGTAAAGAACAACAGAATCCGCAGCGGGCAGCACGAGCCCAAGGCTTTACGTATGTTCCTGCTGCCGTTACCGGTACGGGATTAACGGGCATTTACTGCACCGTCATTTTTGCCTTTGTGGTTTATCAAATGCTAACGCCAAGTATCTCGTTGATCATTTTGGCTTCAGCGGCATTTTTCAGTTTAGCATTATCATTGCAACAAGGGCCGTTAATGGCCGTGCTTGGCTTAATTGGTGGCTACACAGCACCACTGTGGATTGGAGGTAGTGAACCCAACTACTTTTTGTTAGCCGGATACATCTGCGCGATTTCGTTTGCGGCGACCTTATTGATGCAAAAAGTGCGTAGGGCATGGATTACGCCAAGTATCGCGATTCCACATGTCATTTGGATGTTGCTGTTGATTGAGAGTGTACCAACAGAACGGTTGTTCTCGTGGCTCGCGATTTATCTCTCCATCACTTTGTATCTCATTTTCGCGGTTCCGAGAATGGGTTGGATGCTCAATCCTCGCTTTCGTCACTATCAAAGCAAGTGGACAAACTCGCCGACCGCTACCGCTCTCGCAACTACTTTATTGACCTTTTCTGCCGTCACCAGAATGCCGGAGCTGAACGCTCTACAAATGGCGTACTGTTATACGCTGCTTGTTGCGATCATCTGGCTACCAGCACTTCGTACAGGCTGGTCATTACGTGTATTTTTGCCATCCATTCTCGTCTCGGCAACCGCGCTGATTGTTCTTACCATCGCTTTTGATGCGCTGTATATGTTAGAGCGAGAAGCTAGCATCCTATTCGCATTGGCGGTGAGTATTGCGCTGATCTGCTATCGAACATATTGCCAATCACTTAGTGACCGTTCGCAACTCAGTGGGCTGCTTCTGCTGGTACTGGCTCCCGCGATGAGCTTAATTACGTTGTTTTATATTGACGAATTTATGCAAGGCTACCTGTGGTATTGGACTGCATTCTGCGCATTGATGGCCACTTACTATGCTGTGCTTGGTCAGCGTGCACGTTCGTTGGCATTAGAATGCTCTGCCGTTATGCATGCTTTAATCGTAGGTATCGCTTTTGTTTGGTTGAGTGATACTTGGTTAACAACAGCAATCTCAATACAAGTTGCGATAATGGCCTTACAGGCTCAATTCGGGTTATTTCGACCTGCGAGTTGGGCGATTAAAGTGGCAATGGGAATACTGGTTATCCGACTCACGCTGCTACCTTTCATCCCCGAATGGCAACCGGTAGAAGCTGGGCATTGGGCTTGGGTTCTGGTGAGTTATCTGCCTTCTCTCTTCATCTTGTCTTATGCTCGTTCAACACTAAAACAAGTGGACCGAGAACTGACCAACTGGTTTGAAGGGGCGTTTTTACATGTATTCTTAATGGCATTGTTCACCCAAACTAACTACTGGTTAACGGGGCAATATGGTTACTTGGGGCACATCGACTTCACAAGTGCGGCAGTCTTTGCCAATCAAGCATTAGTTATGGGTTTGGTATACAGCTACCGCAGCCAATTTGCGCAACGCTTAAGCCGTATCTACGAAATCTATAGTTACTTGCTTTGGTGCGCGTTCGCTATATTGATTATTTTGCTTAATACGGCAGAATCGCCGTTGGTGACTGATAACGTCTCGGCACAAGCACTTCCCATCTTTAACATGCTGAGTATCGGCTGGCTGTTACCAGCTTGCATCCTGCTTATCGCAGCCTTTAAACGCTGGAATACGTTGCAAGTTCATCGATTTGCGATTGCTAGTCTAGGCTTTTTACTTGCAGCCATTTGGTTGGGGATGTCTATCCGTCAATTCTGGCAAACCACATCGATGATGCTGTATCAGCCAACCAGCATGGCAGAGTTGTTCAGTTATTCAGTGGCTGGCTTGCTCGTAGGTGGATTGCTGACTTGGCGCGGCGTGACCCAACAGGGGCTGATGATGCAGCGTGTCGGTCTAGTGGTCCTTGCCTGTGTCGCACTGAAAGTATTCTTATGGGATGTGAGCTCTCTGGATGGGTTCTGGCGAGCGATAAGCTTCTTAGGCTTAGGTGCGTCTTTGATAGCACTTGGATGGCTATTCCAGAAATTGAATCGTTCGGTGGCAAAAGCACTCGAGCCCTAGACGAGTCGAAGAGAGATTCCCGACAGTGCGCTGTTTTCGTTATTGGGGGACGATAACAGTGTAAAGCAGGGAATCATTGGAGTGTTCGTTACTTCAGTAAAGCGACCACGGTATGACGACGCACGTTTGCTTGCGCATTCAATGCCTGAAAAGTCGAAGTAAACTCGCCAGACTTTTGCATGAATCCATCCAGTTTTGCATTCACCTCATTGACTGAAAGCTGTGCGGTTTTGGTTTGGATAGAACGCATTTGAGTATTCAGTTCACCATGAAAAGCTTTCGCTTCTTGCAAACTCGTTTGAACTTGTTTCAGATGCTGATTTACTTTGGCAATCGTCTGCTTGATGCCGTCGCGTGAGCCTAGATCAAACCCGAGCTCCGCAATACCATCTGGCTCAGACTTTAAGTTCAAAACGTTAGGCTGTCCCGCAGGGAATCGGTGCCCTTCCCCCGTTACCATCACCTTTTGCTGCATTTGTTGATAAGCGTTGTCTCTGGCTTCAAATAAAATGCTGCCATCATCGGCTAATGAGGCTCGCATTCCTAACGCAATCAAGCTGCGATCCAGCATTTTGACCGTTCGCTCACCGTCTGATTGTCCATCAAACTGAATCATCACCGCTTGACCTTGAGGAAAATCCAAACGGATTTGCTCGGCCTTGTCGCTTAAGCGATGAACATTCAAACCTGGAATAGAAAAGCGACGAATGTCCGCTTTATCCAGTTTTAAGTGCAGTTCGTTATTTAGGACTTTCTGGCCATCGAAACGTGCTTGCTCAACGACTTTTTGGATGGTGGCTTTAGAACGAACCAATGTATCCTGCAAACCAGGAACATTTTGTACGCCTTGATTAATAGCTTGCGTCAAACCACGTTTAATTTGCGTGAGCTCTTTGCCAATCACCTGCAGCGATTTGGACGCGATCTGAACCGCCGTGGCTTGCTGCTGACCCTGCGTAAGCTGAATACCAGATACAGAGTAGGCTGACGCAGTGTCAGCCTGAATTTGCGCCGGACGCGGTTTAATTGCCGTACTTGAGTCTGCAGAACGGGTCGGCATGATAGAGGCTTGTTCTTGTCCACCTAAGCGTATGCTATGGGGTCTAACCTCTACTGTACTCATTACCATAAAAAGAACTTCCTAACCTTATAAACGGTCAAACAGCGACAAACCATCGATCTTCACATAGCTTGCTTGCGTTGCTTGCAAAGCGGCCATGTAATTACTCAATCGTACCGACGCTTCACCATAGTCCAGAGCAGAGAGGTCTCCAGATACCTTGTCAACGAACAGCTTGTTTTCACTGTGCGCGCCACCAACAAGATCTAAGTTGTTGTGTCGACCACCAATCTCAGTCATGGTCCCTAGTACGTTTGAAAAAGTATCGTCGATAGCGCTGATACTCGCCTCAACTTCAGCTCTGAAGTTGGCGGTAGGGCTCTCAAACTCTTTGATCAGCGCATCAATTTGGTTAAGCACGTTATGGCCTCCCCCAAGGTCCAATATTTCTTTTGCAGTCATATTGGAATCCATCGTGACACCTTTAGCAATTGTTACTACGCGCTTGTCACTATTACCTTCAATTACGTAGCTGCCGCTCGCTTTACTTACAGCCGCAGTATCCGTTTTAGTACCAGAGAAAAGGTAGTGCCCTTCTTCATCCTGCGCGTTAAAAGACGACTCAATAGAGTCACGGTAACTCTTAAGCTCTGTAATCATACCGCCACGACTTTCGTCAGTAAGAGAGCCGTTCGCACCCCAAAGCGCGATGTCTCGCATGCTTTTTAAGCTTTCTTTGATCGAATCTAAATGGGTTTCTTGACTCGATAGCGTCGTTTTTACGTTTTCAATGTTGTTTTTGTACTGAGCAATCGCACTGGTTTCTCGGTCTAAGTTAAGCAACTTGATCGAAGCCATTGGATCGTCAGACAGCTTGGTTAAGCGCTTGCCAGTAGACATCTGTTGCAGAGCTTCGCCTAATCCCGCGCTATTGCTCTGCAAGCTGTGCAACATCATTTGACTAAATTGATTGTCACTAATTCGCATCTAAACTTTCCTCTTAGAATAACTGCAGAATAGAATCGAGCAGTTGATTTGCTGTGCTGATCACTTTCATGTTGGCATTGTGCGCATTAGCAAACATCATTAGGTTAGCCGCTTCTTCATCGCTGTTTACGGAACTAACATTATCGCGAGCTGCGTGCGCTTGCTTGTTCATGGCTAACTTCGCTTGATAATCAGCATTAGCTTGGCGTGCTTTAATTGCGGTTTGACCCACCATTGAACTAAAGGCATCGTTCAAGCTTACTGAGCCGTAACCTGATACCGCCACTGGCTTGTTGCTTAACTCGATCAATGATTGCAACGCATCTGCGTTACCAGGTGTTCCATCACTTGAGAACGCAAGCTCATCTGGAGTTAGCTTGGTAATATCCAAACTGGCTGCAGGGTTTGCTGGGTCATAGCTGAACAAAGGTTTACCTGGGTTGCCATTTAAGTCTTTGCCAGTCGCAAGCACGGCGTTGTATTCATCCGCGAGAGCTTTCGCCATGTCATTCAGAGCCAATTGGTTTGGTTTCAACACTTCGGTTTGATAGTCATTAATCGCACCTAATTTGCCACCAAGCGAGTCACCAATCGCAAAACTTTGATTCGAGAACGTGACGTGTAAGTCCGCCAAGTAAGGATCACTCGGGTCAGGAATGGCTTCCAGTTTGCCATGGTCCGTACCCATCACAAGCGGTTGACCAGAGGTTAGTGTGACCTGAACACTGCCGTCATGCTGCTGTGTTGTTTTGATTTCAATGGTTTGAGATAACTCACCGATTAACCTATCTCGTTCATCCATTAACTGTGATGGGTTACCACCTGTACCTTGCATCTCTACCAGTTGCTTGTTCACCTTCGCGATATTTTCCATAAGGCTATTCGCGTGGTTAAGCGCTGCATTACGTTGGTCGCTCATGTCTTTATGTTGATTGTATAAAGACTCGGTAAGCGTATTAAAACGGCGGGCCAAAGCTTCAGATTCGTTAATGATCTGCTGGCGGTAAGGTATGGATTCCGGCTTAACGGTCGCATCGTTAAGCGCAGCGTTTAGCGAGTCCAAGCCAGCCGATATACTGAAACCATCGGCACCAAGCGTATTCTCCAGCTGACTCATGTTACTGGTGTATCCAGATGCGTATGCCGCCATACTGTTAGTCGACCACGTTTGCTTAATCAGAAATTGATCAGTAACGCGGCGAATGCTAGTGACTTCTACCCCTAAACCTGGACTTAAGCGATTGGCTTTACCATCATCGACAGATGCCATCAACGCTTGTTGACGACTGTAACCCACGGTATTCACGTTTGCCACGTTTTGCGCGGTTACGTCTAGGGCCACACGGTTCGCGCCTAAACCTGAAAGGGCAATATTAACTAGGTTCATTTACAGCTCCATTTTTCTGATCAACGGCTGAGAAAACGCGGTAGTCATACCGGCCTCACCGAATACCTGTTTAACAGAGGCGACGGCTTGAGAAGCGGTATTAAATAGGCTTGAATTCTTCTCCACCTCTTTAGAATCTACTTGTGAGATAGATTCAGAATTCGAAGCTTTACCATCGTTAGCGGATGAGATGTTGCGCGCAGCATCGAAAGCAACCTCACGCATAGACGGGCTCAGCTGCTGGATGAGCATATTGGCAATGCCTGAGCTCTGTTTCTTTGCTAGTTCCATCGCCAGCTGACCGTCATACATATCACGGAATACCCCTTGTTGCTGACTGGCAAACGGGCTGTCTTTATCAGCAAGAGCATCACTACTGCTGCGCATTTGGCGTAACACCATTTGTAGGAACATTGCCTCAAATTGACCTGCGACGACTTCAAGTGCGCCTTCTTGATCACGACTATGCTTGATGTTAGCCAATGCACTATTGTCGTGATAAAGCATCGAATTTAACTGAGTTTGTTCATTGGTACTGTCTAGCTTCATCCTTAACTCCTTATATCACGACCAATTCAGCGTTCAATGCACCCGCTTCACTCAAAGCTTGCAGGATAGACATCAAGTCTGTAGGCGTGGCACCTAAACTATTTACCGCATTAACTATGGTGTTAAGTTCCGTGCCTGGAGGCCAAATCACCATCTGAGCGAGATCTTCATTCACATCAAGATCCGTTTGGTTAACGACTTTCGTATCGCCATTTGCAAACGCATTAGGCTGACTAACTTGTTGTGATTCAGAAATTCGCACGGTTAAGTTACCGTGACTTACTGCTGCTTCACTCACTTTGACACTCTTACCGATCACCACGGTGCCAGTGCGAGAGTTAAAGACAATACGAGCAGGTTTACGGCCTTCAACGACGCTCATTTCTTCAAGCATCGACATCATGACGACACGCTGCTGTGTATCTTTTGGTGCACGCATATCAATGCGCGCTTTATTGATCGCAACTGCAACGTTAGGTCCAAAAGTGTTGTTAATTTCACGCGCAATATTTTTTGCTGTAGTGAAGCTAGGCTTGCGCAGGTTTAGGGTGATTTCATCACGTTGGTTGAAATCGGTTTTGATTTCTCTCTCTAAAGTCGCACCATTCGGAACGCGACCCGCCGTTGGTGTGTTCACTTCTACTTTGGAGCCACTTCGCCCCTCTGCAGATAAGCCCCCCACAACCACGTTGCCTTGCGCAATCGCGTACACTTCGCCATCAATACCACGTAAAGGCGTTAGCAATAACGTACCACCACGAAGGCTCTTTGCATCACCGATTGAAGACACAACCACATCCAACGTTTGTCCTGGGCCTGCCATTGGATCAACGGACGCTGTCACACTCACAGAAGCCACATTTCGTAGCTTAGGGTTCATACTGTCATCAATTTGAACCCCAAACTGACGTAGCATGTTGGTAATAGATTGAGAGGTAAATTTCACTTGGTTTCGGTCACCTTGGCCGGCTAAGCCAACTACCAAACCATAACCAACCAGTTGGTTTTCTCGAATGCCGCGAACATCGACCAAGTCCATGATCGGAATTTCCGCTTCAGCACGTGAAGTGCCTGGTAGTCCCAAGGTCAACACCAATAGGAGAGACATAAAGAAAGATTGCATTGTCTTCATTAGAAAGGTACCCATGGGCTGTTGAAGAACTGAGTTAGCCACCCGGCTGCGTTGCTGTCAGCTAGCGCTCCGCGACCTGCGTAGGTAATTCTTGCATCAGCAATTCGTTGAGAAGAAACTTGGTTACTGCGGTTAATATCATCCACACGGACGATACCGGTTAGACGAATAAACTCGTCGCCTTGATTCAGACGAAGCCATTTTTCACCGCTGATACGCAATACGCCATTAGGTAATACTTCGTGTACCGTTACCGTAATGGCACCTTGAAGCTTGTTGCCTTGTGAACTTGATGCACTGCCATCGAAGTTACGTTTGCCATCCACGCTAACCCCTAACTCATCGATAGTTTTCGTGCCTATGGTCGGCGCCACAAAGTTAATTGCTGAACTTTTACCGAACTTAGTACCCGCATTTTTACTCGATGAGGTTTCTTCTGATAATTGAACCGTTAATACATCGCCAACTCGGTAAGCACGACGATCCTGGAACAGAGTCATCGTGTATTGGTGACGATAAAGGCTACCAGATTGGGTTTCCGGCAGCGTGTAATCGAGCGTTGGTGGTGCATATTCCTCAGCATTCGGCTCAGGCGGAATAAATTCCTGACGGCCAGCACATCCCACCAGCAACACGGCGGCTACTGCCCAACTCTTAGAAAGCCATTTCATTGCTTTTTCCTTCATCATCACCAATTTCATACTTACATTGATTGCGAAACAAACTTCAGCATGTCATCTGCAGCAGAGACCACTTTCGCATTCATCTCATACGCACGTTGAGTGGTGATCATGTCGACCATCTCTTCTACTACTTGTACGTTTGACCCTTCCAGTGCACCTTGCTTGATAATGCCGGCGCCATCAGCTCCTGCAATCAGCTCATCAGCTGGACCGCTGGCTTCCGTTTCACGGAATAAGTTGCCACCCATGGCCTCTAAGCCGGCTGGATTGATGAATTTTGCAAGTGTAATTTGACCAAGCTGCTGAGGTGTTGGATCGTCTGCTGTTGTTGTAGTCACTGTGCCATCAACACCCACAGAGAAAGAGACCGCATTGTCTGGGATCTGGATTTGAGGCTCTAAAGGCAGGCCCTGACTGTTCACCATTAAGCCTTCTGAGTTTCGATGGAACTGACCATTACGTGTATACATGATCTGTCCGTCCGAGTTTTCTATTTGGAAGAAACCCTGACCCATTACAGCAAGATCCAACTCTTGCGTTGTGTTTTGGGTATTACCTTGCGTGAACACTTTTTGTGTGCCAACAACGCGAACACCGCTACCTAGCTGAATACCACTTGGTAGTTCGTTAACTTGGTCTACTTGTGCGCCTGGTTGACGCTGAATGCTGTAGAAAAGATCTTCAAATACGACTCGGTCACGCTTAAAGCCAACCGTGTTTACGTTTGCTAGGTTGTTAGAAATGGCAGTCATCTTCGTGTCTTGCGCTGCCATGCCTGTCTTACTTACCCATAATGCTGAATGCATTTTTTACTCCTTGCGGGGCGAGACTTAGCTCGCCGCCATTAATTTGTTACCAGCTTTTGCTAGAGTTTCCGCCGTTTTCATCATGCGAACTTGCATTTCAAAGTTGCGCGTCAGCGACATCACACTAACCAATTCATCAATAGCAGATACGTTACTGCCCTCAATGTGCTCAGGAGAGAGTTGCACGGTTTCATCTGCCGCGAATGGCACGCCATCTACGCTGTGCAGCAAGCTATCGCTCTCTTTTTGCAGTTGATTAATTTCCGGTTTAACCAACTTCAAAGTGCCTGCCACAATTTCTGCGCCGCCACCTGGTGGGATCACTGAGACTTGACCACGCTCGCTGATTTCAATCTTTTGATAATCCGGCACAACCAAAGGACCATTGTCACCGAGGACAGGGAACCCATTGATTGTTAGAGCGCCAAAAGTATCGACCTGAATATTGCCTGCACGGGTGTAAGCTTCGTTACCCGCTGGGGTTTCTACAGAGAGATATCCCTCCCCCATAACCGCAACGTCCAACGGACGTCCTGTTTTCACAATATCGCCAGCGTCGAAACGTGTTGAGGCAGAGTTGGTCACAACCATAGTGCGACCATCAAAACCTGGGCCTTGCATCTCTACACTACGCACACGCTCCATATCCGCTCGAAAACCCGCAGTATCAGCATTTGATAAGTTGTTTGAACGAACGTGCTGCGCTTTAAGAACTCGGCTGGCACCCGACGTTGCCGTAAATAACAAACTATCCATGCAAAACTCCCATTACACCGCGTTAAACAAAGCTTGAGTAAGCTTGTCGCTGGTAGAAATTGTCTTTGCGTTTGCTTGGTAGTTGCGTTGTGCAGTCATTAGAGCAACAAGCTCGCTGGTTAAGTCAACGTTAGAACCTTCTAATGCACCCGGAGTTAGGTCACCCATCGTACCTGAACCCGGAACACCCATAATTGGAGCACCTGAGCTAAAGCTTTGAGTCCATGATGTTCCACTCACTTTCGCTAAGCCTTGTGTGTTTGCAAAATCAGCAAGAACAACCTGACCTTGTAGCTGTGATTGGCCGTTAGTGTAAGTCGCGTAAACCATGCCGTTACCTTCAACGCGTACACCTGCAAGTTCACCTGATGTGTAACCGTTAGGACTATTAGTACTTACGCCAAAAGCTGCACCAAATTGCGTGCTGCCTTTCAGGTTAATGTCTACACTCATCGCGTTCGCGCCTGCAGCAGGGAATGAAACATTAAACGGCGCAGTTGGTGCTGAAAGCGAGCCGTCTTTACCAAACGTTACAGGCACAGTTGCTACTGGCGTCGTACCGCCATCTACTTGAACGTTCACTTCCCACGAGTTAGAAGCAGTCTTAGTAAAGTACTGAGTTACCGTGTGCGAGTTACCCAATGAGTCGTAGACTTTTGTTGTGTAAGACGAGTTAAATGAGCTTGGATCTTTTGGATTGAATGGCGTTACGGCTTTATCAATAACAGACGCGCTTGCGTCGAAGTTCGCAACAAAATCTAAGCTGTCTGTTGCTTTAGCATTCAGTGAGGAAGTCGATACCTGAATATTACCCACAGAACCTGTCATTAGGTTGTTGTTGCTATCGACACTGTAACCTTGAAGCTTTGCACCGCTGTTAGCCGTAACAAAGTTGTTCTTATCCGTTGAGAACACACCTGAACGTGTGTACAACATTTGACCCATATTATCTTTAGTAACAAAAAAGCCACCGCCATTAATAGCTAGGTCCATCGCACGGCCAGTTCCTGTGATACTGCCGTCTTTGTCGAAGTTCTGTGAAATTGACGCGACTTCCACACCACCAGGTTGCATGCCGTTATATACAGCGGAGAATTCTGTGCGGCCACCTTTAAAACCATACGTTGATGCGTTGGCAATGTTGTGACTGATTGTGTTTAGCTCTGTGTTGGTCGCGTCCAGACCACTTAGTGCGATGTTAAAACTCATAAATAGACCTCTGATTTCCGTATTTGGTTAAGCACCAAACTGAGTGATTTGATAGAAAGGAACGTTGCCAACGCCATGGACATTGACTAATGCTGCGCCACCGGTATTAGGAATGCGCACTTGCTCAACAGTGCCTGCCATCAGCACATTTGGACTTGCTTGCCCTTCTTGCACTTCTACGGCCACTGAGTATTTGCCTGGTTTAAGACCAAGTTCTTCAGGATTAATTGAAAAGTCGACGTCACCTTTGCCGTGAGCACCTAGTGGCACTTTAGTTGATTGACCAAATTCATCTTTAACAACTAACGTGACTTGGTTTGAGCTATGAGCGAGTTCGATTTTTCCGTTTTGTACGTCTTCACCAAGCTGAAATTCATCCGCATTGACGTAAACCGTTTGCCCAACAAGGCCCGCTGTTGATAGCACTTGCATGTTGTCCAGTAACACCATGCTCTGTTGCATTGTCTTAGACATATTCTCGGTACTTTGTACCTGCGAGAACTGAGCCAATTGACCAACGTATTCCGTACCATCAAGGGGATTAAGTGGGTCTTGGTTTTGAATTTGAGCCACCATCAAAGAAATAAACTCATTCTCCAATGAAGAAGCGCTGTTCATGTCTTTAGGGTTTGGTGAGATACCGTTGCTGTCTTTTGCTTTTGTATTTACTGGAGCGTCAGACGATAAAGGGGTGTATTGTGCAATACTCATTAGCTGCCCTGCCCTAATCTAAGCAGACCTTGCTGCATACTTTTTACATTGGCTAATACTTCAACATTCGTTTCGAAGCTGCGTGTTGCGGACATCATGTCTGCCATTTCAGCAACTACATCAATATCTGGGTAAAACACATAGCCTTCATCATTAGCCAGTGGGTTGTTCGGCTCAAAACGCTTCTCTGCATCTCCAGCATTTTTAACAACGTCAACAATGCGAACTTCTGCATTGGGATAAGCTCCATTTTCTGTTGTCATTTGCGTTTTTTGGTACACAGTCGCAAATACTGGCTTAAGCGCTTTATAAGCATCTTCTGGATTTGCAGATACTGCATCTGCGTTTGCTAGGTTACTGGCTACCGTATTCAGACGCACAGTTTGTGCTGTCATCGCGGAACCAGTGATCGAGTAAATATCAGTGAATGACATAATTAACGTCCCTCAATCGCTTTCGCTAAGCCATTAAATTTCATGTTGAGAAACGTCAGGCTAGTTTGAAAGTCCATGTTGTTTTGCGTGAATTTTGCTTGTTCAACACCAAGCTCTACGGTGTTGCCATTTTTGCTATTCTGGTAAGGCACCGAGTATTGGGCCTGAACCTGGAACTTTGGCACCGGTTTGTTCACACCACCTGCCGTTACTTGGTTCATTACGGTGGTGAAACTTAGGTCTTTCGCCAAATACCCAGGGGTGTCAACATTTGCTAGGTTACTGGCGAGGACTTTGGTACGCTGAACGCGAAAATTAAGTGCCTCTGGATGTACTCCTAAAGCATTTTCAAATGTGATCGCCATGCATCTTCCTTACAGTTGGCTCGAATACGCCAACATACAAACAAGATACGTGCCATAAAAAATAGCCATATATATCAATGATTTACAAACAAGGATGGAAGCCAAACTTCCGGTTCTCGGAAAGCATTAAAAACAAGAGGAAAGTGTCCACTTCCTCAACAATAATGCTGACGTTACTCGCTTTGACATCAGAACAAGCATTCGCCAACACCAATGACAAAACCCTAAGCGTTGAAGAGATAAGGTCCGTTGTAGCAACGGATTTCGAACAAGAGGTGGATCGCGTAGCGCTCTCCAATCAGTGGGGGAAGTACAAACTGGACTTCGACATGTGGGTGCCCGGTTCCGCCAATCACTTGCCAGAATGTCAATCGCCTTTAGTTATCACAGGTCGTGACAACAACACGTTGCCAGTCGGTAACCTCAAGCGCTCAGTCAGCTGCGACAATATCGCATCACCATGGCGAATTAACGTTACGATAAAGTCTTCGCTGACTCTGCCTGTTTTGGTCGCGACAACCACGGTTGGCCGAAATGAAGTCGTAACGGCTAAACACATAAAGCTTGAAACCCGAACCATCTCTCGCCAAGACGATTTTTATACTCGCCCCGAGCAAGCAGTAGGCTTAGAAACCTCTCGTCGTTTGAGGGCTGGACAAGTGGTTAATCCATCCAATTTGTCGGCCCCACCTCTAATCGAGAAAGGCAATGAAGTCATAGTCATTGCGAGCAAAAATGGATTTAGTGCCAGCACAAAAGGAGTCGCCTTAGAAGATGGAGCGAAAGGGCAACAAATTGACGTGGAAAACCCAAGTTCGGGCAAGGTCATAAGAGCAGTCGTAACTGGATTAAACCAGGTTCATACTCAATTTTGATTTTTTGACTCGGGGTAACATTTTTTAATTTTGGCTCTCGTCAGTAACACTGAACTTCGAGTACAAAAAAAATATTTAATGTTTATCACATTCTAACCGCCTACTTAATTTAGAACATGATGATGAGGACCACAGCATGAAAATCGACAAAGTCGCGGGCGGTCATGTCCCACAAACAAAATTACAGCAAGCAAGCAAACAGCCTGTCGACGTCGTCGAACAGAGCAAAGTACACGAGCCTGCATTTCAAGCGAATACCGTAGCGATAGATCGCGCTCAAGCTGAAATGGCATCACTACCTGATGTTGATATGGAAAAAGTAGAACAAGTACGCAACGCATTAGCGCGTGGTGAACTTAGCCTAGATACAAAAGTGCTATCCAAGGCAATCATGCAGTTCCATACAGGTCACGAGTAATAAAACGCTAGGAAGACATCATGGCAAGCGCAGTATCGCAGCGAATTCAACAATTTGTTCGCTCTATATCTGAGGATATTAAGCTTTATCAACAACTGCTTCCTTTGCTGCAGCAGCAAAAGGTATTGTACTTAAAGTTTGATGGAGAGGCACTGAACGACAATGTTCAGAAACAAATGCCGATACTCAATAAACTCAGCCGCTCCGCCAATGACAGAAGCCAGTGTATGCGAGCGCTGGGGTTAGCGTGTAATGACGCCAGCGTAAAACGAATTTTCAATGCTTTGCCTGCCCAAATAGGTATGCAAGCTAGAAAACAATGGGCGCTATTGGAAACGTTGGTAAGTCAGTGCCAACAATACAATCAGAGCAATGGCCACAGCTCTGCGGCGTTCCATGAGTTGGTCAGTCAACTCAAACAACCTGTGCAACACACTTATGAAGATAAATCGTTCTAAACGATGTTCGTCTTGCCTACAGATTCAGTCGCCATCTCGGCTGAGTACTGTAGGCCTTTTTATTTTTATTGCCTTTCTGTCCTACCTTCCATTCACATGCCAGGCAAAACCAAATGCTGTCGATATTCAAACGCAGTATCAAGTATTAGCCCCATACAAACCACAAATTGCCAAGCGTCTCGATTCATCCAAACCGGTAATTAACCACATTTTCAAACAGCTTCAAAACCACTCATTACCAAATAGCCTAGCCTTAGTGCCAATGTTAGAATCTTCTTACAACCCCAAAGCCGTTTCTCACGCTAACGCCGCCGGACTTTGGCAACTGATACCAGCCACAGCGAAACGTTTCGGATTAACGATAAATACAAAACAAGACGATCGCTTTGACACAGAAGCTAGCACAACGGCCGCGCTCAAGTACCTGGCGTTTTTATACAACAAATTCGATCAAAATATGGCTCTCACTTTAGCTGCATACAATGCCGGAGAAGGACGTGTTGCACGTGCTATTCAGCGAGCAGGAAGTCGAGATTTCCAACAACTCACGCTGCCTAACGAGACTCGCCAATATGTCAGCCGCTTCTATGCATTGGAAAAGTTGATAGATATCGGTCAGTTACAATCCTCATCATTTCAACCTTTACTCTTATTTGCTCCAGACGCTCCTATGATTTCACAACCGCTGGTCGACTTTAGCCGACTGCCTCCGCTAGTTAATTTGTGATAAAAGCTACGACAGAGCTCAATGTCAGAGAAACGTAAAATCACAAGATCCTGTTCGGCGGATTTGAAAACTCGTGATCTCTATGCAAACGTGTGCAAAAAAGTTGAGGTAAGGTATCTCAAAGATAAGAAAGAGTAGTGGTTTACTAAAAAGCGCCCCAATTGCGCTTGGCAATTGGGTAGATATGCGTCACATTGCGTTTGCAAAAAAACATGAAAACCAATGGTCAGACCTAATAATTATTTACACACTAAATGTAAAACAGCTATTGTTTTCATAGTTCGAAACAAATCTAACATATCAAGATGACGCTTCGCTTGCGCGTCTGGAATAAGTCCGGGTTCCGGGGGGGAGTCCGGACTTTTTTATTGCTCTAAAATCTTTGCCCACAATAGAGCCAACAGAAGCTAAGTCGTAATGATGCAAACTAGCTGTTTATAGTAATTCTTTAGAAATCAACTGAAGTAAAAACGTTTCGCGCTCAATGCTCATGCCTTTTTTCGGGCTTTCTGCCATCGTTTTTTCATTGTGTGCAATTGCTTCGTGTATGTTCATCCATACCGGGCGCATTCCATTTTTAACTTCGTAATCTTCATACGCCGTTTCGCCTAGCTCACGTTCGATTTTACATGTATAACAATACGACACCATGTGCATCACGTCAGCGTCATCCTTGTACCACGGACGAAACTCCTCAAAGATTCCGAAAGGCTTAATACCATGTATATTTTGGGCGCCCGTTTCTTCCTCTAATTCACGGACTAATCCAGCAATGACATCTTCACCATCATCAATACCACCGCCTGGTAGCGTGTAGTCATGGTAACGTTCTGTATAGAGCAACAGCACATCTTCACCATCAAGTACAATGGCTCGCGCTGCATTGCGCTGAAAAACAATTTTGTCATCCAAATGCTCTATGTCTGGATGAACGGTCGATTTTAAATGTCTCATCGAAAATACCACGGTCAATGTTTTGTGCGCATATTACCGAATTTCACACTTTAAATCATTGTTGTAGGCCAGGTACGTTCGAGCGCTTGTCAGGAAGTGATTGATATGACCTTCACAACAATACGCCAAGAACAGAAGTGTGACGTGCTAATCAGCAATAAATGAGAATATCTAAATTCTTATACGTCCCTCTTACTTTTAACATCGATAAGACAATAATCTCTTAAAGTTGCCTATAATCAATACAATACTCGCCCACCCCATGCGGAGATAAAGAATGAAAAAGACAAATTTAATGATGGCTATGGCTGCAACATTGGTACTGGCTGGTTGTTCAACTTACGAGGGAGCGACCCGATCAACTGAGTATACCTCCGTTGCAAATCCCGCAGCCGTATACTGTGTTCAGCAAGGTGGTGAGCTGGATACCGTGTCGGAAAACGGCGAACGTGTCACTTACTGTGTGCTGTCTGACAATGAGCGCGTCGAGCAATGGGAATACTATCGCGAGAATCACAAAGAAAATGAGGGTGACAACTACTAATTATTTTTGTCGATACGTCACCTTCCCTCTATCACTTAGGAGCCTTTGGGCTCCTTTTTTATTTGATTTATCAAAGTGTTCTTACGTTGTTTTTACATATCTCTGACTTTACCGCACATCGACCCTATATCGAACAGTGTTCTATTCTTGACATTCCCCTGACATAACTTTCCACTTGGACAATAAAATTCCAAACACAGATCACACTAATTCACATTTCTTCCACATTTTCTGGGACAGGTGAGCAAGATGAAAACACAAATAGTAAAAGAAGCCGAGTCAGCCCCAAGCAACGTTGTTACTGAAAAATCAAAGCGCATTATTTATAAATCAAGCTTAAACGCCTTGATGATTGTCGCTATAAGTATTCTCGTTAACCTTAGTCTTCGTCTTGATTATGTCGTGTTGGGATCAAGCCTTGGCGAGCTTTCCGT